>DASRRA010000017.1:0-15661 GCA_035696085.1 Bacteroidia bacterium
CAACCTCCAGGAAATGAGGGACAGTTGTACAGCTCTGTATTTAGTAATGGTAAGCCACCTAATTATGTTCCAGATAAATCAATTGGTATTGGATTTAAAGCCGGTGTAACGATTGGCATGGTTGGAAAAGAAGATGCATTCAATGCCGATGTCGGATTGGAAGTACAATTCAATAGCCCTGACGCAGGAGGAGGTTTAAGCCTGATCAAGTTTACAGGTGATTGTTTCCTGATGACTTCTATTCAGGATCGTCAGGGGAAAAAATATACAGAAGTGCCGGTGGGTGCGTCAATTGGTATCAGCTACGATTTTAATAATAAAATCTTTCATGCAAATATGGAGGTAGCTATTAATTACAGCAGTATCTCGGGAAAAGTAACGACTGTTTTGCATTTTGAACAGAAGGAATGGTATGTATACATCGGAACACCATCCAATCGTGGTTATGTGAATGTGATTGGAATCAACCTTTCTTCCTACTTTATGGTTGGAAATAAAATCGAGCCCATGCCGGATCTTCCCGGACCGGTCGCCGAAGCGTTTGGAAAACCAAATAACCGTGATGAAAGCTTGACAACAAGTGCAAAAGGTTTTGCGGTAGGAGCATCTTTAGAATATTATGCTGGTGGGTCAATGGGTTGGGATTTCTTTGAAGCATACGGTGATTTGTCGGTTCTGGTAGGTTTTGATGTAATGATGCAAAAATATGGAAGTTCCTATCCATGTGGTTTGAAAGGATGGTACTTAAGAGGCCAACTCTATGCCTATGCACGTGGTTCTGTTGGTATAAGAGGAAGTTTCAAAGTCAAAAAATTTGATTGTAAAATTGCTGACATCTCTGCATCAGCTATATTATATGGGGAATTGCCTAGTCCAACATTCATGGAGGGAAGTGTAAAGGCCCACTATGATATACTGGGTGGTTTGGTGAATGGTGATTTGGATTTCCATTTTGAAACAGGTAATCGTTGCGGATAAAAAATATGAAAACAAAATTTTATTTAATAGCTGTATTACTCCTGCAAGTGTTTGCTATAAATGTGCATGCGCAACAAAGTATCAAAGCCAAAACATTTGTAAAGGAGAAATCAGTTTATATACGTTATGTTGCCAGTGATTATAATGCATTTAAGCAATGCCTTGCCGATGGGTTTAGCATTCAGCGTATTTCCTGGGATAGCCCTGGTTTACCGGATGCCAATAGTTTTAAAAATAGCACAGCTATCCCTGTTAAATGTCTCAATAAGGAAAATGCACAATGGGATTCATTAGCAAAAAAAATCGAAACTGCCGGTTTCTTATATAACCTGATGTTTCAACCGATGGGCAATGGAAAAAAGGATCCTAACTTTGCTTATGGTCTAGCCATGTTGAGTTGTGACCTGAGTGTGGACGTTGCAACTGCTGCTGGTTTATTTTATACGGATAGAAATTTACCGGCAGGTAAATATGCCTACCTCATTCAGCCTCGAAATGCTAAAATTGGAAAAATAATCAAACCGGCTATCGTATTGGTCAATTCGGGAGTGGATGATCGTCTGGATAAGATAGATTCTGTGCAACTTAAAACAAGACGAAAAGAAATAAGTTTACGATGGGATGTGAAAAATCTGAGGGATGATTATTCGGGTTATTTTATTGAACGCTCTGAAGATGGAGCCGCATTTTCAGTAGTGAATAAAACCCCTGTTATTTTTTCGCAATCCCAACATGAAAAAAACAAAACACATATTTACTACAGTGATACCATAACAACCTATGGTAAAACATATGCTTACCGAATTCGCGGATTAGGATTTTTTGGCGTGTATGGCGATTACTCCAAAACTGTAAAAATAAAATTGATAAAACCACTGGATGCATTTCCTTCCGCAGAAAACCCTGTTTTGGTTGGAGATACTACGTTAGAGGTGCATTGGCGCATGCCAACCGGTTTTGACTTGAATGAACTGATTGGGTTTGATGTATTGCGTGCTGAAACTGCTGCTGGTAATTATGCGAAAATAAATAAGAACAAATTACCAAAAGAAACAAAAACATTTTTAGATAAGGAACCTAAATCAACCAACTACTATAAAGTAATGGCACTGGGTGTATCGGGAGATTCTGCTTTTTCATTTGCAATGATGGGGCTGGTTCCGGATAAAACACCACCAGCTATTCCAACCGGTTTGAATGGTAAAATTGATTCAGCCGGGAACGTGCGCCTGTCGTGGAAACCAAACAAAGACAAGGATTTGAAAGGTTACCGCATTTTTAGAAACAATGCGATGAACGAAGAATTGGTAGAAGTAACAAAAGAAATTTTAACAGATACCATTTTTAATGATAAAGTTTCATTGGAGACCTTGTCGGAAGATGTGTTTTATTCCATTACGGCAGTCGATCAGGTGTTTAACAATTCGCCCTTCGCGAAAGCTGTAAAATTAAAACGCCCTGATAAGATAAAACCGGTGGAGGCACAATTCTTACAATTAACACATAACGATTCCTGTATACTTGTTAACTGGATTCCAAGCACCAGTAAAGATGCAGAAAAATATGAGTTGTGGAAAAACAAGAAAGGGGAGGCGCCACAAAAAATAAAAGAGTGGAAAGCAACAGATTCCCTTCATCAATATAAAGATGCGCAACTGGAGTATGGAACGTATTATCAATACAGTATAAAAGTAATTGATGATGATAAGAATTTTTCTTCGTCAACAAGTGGCATGCACTATTTTGATTCAAGAATCAGGAAACCTGTCAGCAAGATAAAATACAAGGTTAACCTGGAGCAAAGATCCATCACGCTTAATTGGGAGTATCCGGAAAACGATTTGTACTCCTTTGTTGTGTACAAAGCGAAAGTGGGAGATCCTTTAAAGATTGTAAAAACGTTGAAGCCAGGTCAATTTTTATTTGAAGACAAAGAATTGTATATCGGTAATAAGTATGTCTACAAAATCAAAGCAATCTACAATTCAGGCGCGGAAAGTAAAATGAGTGATGAAATTAAAATTGAATTTTAGAAGTCGATACAAACTATCAATGAGAAGTTTAAAAAAAACAGGCATCGTTTTAATTATACTTGTTATTAAGATGAGTGTGTTGCAAGCACAGTACTTATATGATTTTGCAGTAGACACAGCAAATCACAAGGTATTCGTAGCCGGTAGCTTTTACACATACAAGGGTCAGCCAAGACAACACCTTGCTGCGATCGACAGTCGAACAGGTAAGTTGTTAAACTGGCATCCCGTTTTTCCTTCCTATGTAGTAACAGGTATCGCCTTGGATAATAACACCGTTTATGTTGCGGGGGAAACGCGTAACGACGGTTTTATTTATGCTATAGATACCAGCGGTAATGTTGTTAGTTCGTTAAAAACGAATATATCTTCTATAAGCTATATTTCCAACCTCACCATCAATAACGGTTTGCTCTTTTTAAGTGGTGGTTTTCAAATGCCTAATGGAGATACCAAACATACAATTGTGCTCGACAAACAAGGAAACTTAATTCCAACATCTCAAGAGTTTTCCGACGTTGCTCCAACCCGCATGATATTTACAAGTGATAAAATATGGACACTACAGGATATGTACCTTTCTGTATTTGATAAGTCATCCTTAATTTTACGTAAGTCTGTTTACCTAAGCGCAATACGGGAAGATCATGCGGTTGACTTCACCGTCTATAATGATACAGCATTTGTTGTTGGTAATTTCGATTCGAATGGGGGAATTAAATACGATGCGAAAAATGATCAAATATTGGAGTGGGGGATACCAGTAAACGATGGTAATTGCAATACAACCGATGAAATCAATAGCCCTGCCTGCGCAACGAACAATCCATATAGCCGAATGGTCACAGCAATTGCCTTGCGTGGAAACCGATTTTATATCGGAGGAAAAATAAATAAGAAACGCGCGAATGGAACCTGCTCACCTCTTGAAAACCCTTTAATTGTAACATCTACAACAACTCCTCAAACGGCTGAATTTAGTGGGGCCAAATTATTTGACACGGACACCAATAAAAGAGTTAAAAAATACAACATCATCGGTGATGTACTTTATTACATAACTTCGGCTGAGGCCTGTATAGGTACGAATGCAAGCCAATACATAAGGACTGATAAAATTGCGGCCTATTGCTTAATGCCCGGAAATGTGGATTTCATTAACCCCAATTCATTTCCCTGTTCGAATACTGAAATTGCATATGAAGTAAATGCGATAGAACCCAATTTAAAATATGTTTGGAGCTCTACCGTACCAGGCGCTGTAATCAAACCTAACGGAAATAAAGCGATTATAACGTTTCCTTATAATAAGTTGGAATCTTCCGTTGATGTAAAAATAATAAATGATTGCGGCATGACTGTAAACGCCTCAACACCCATTATAATTACACGTTCACCCAATGCGTCCATTGCAACCTCACAGGTGAACTTACTCACTTGTTCGCAAAAATCACTTACATTCACAGGGGGCTCAAGTGAATCTGGCTCAAATTTTCTGTGGACATATCCAGACGGCAGTACAAGTACCACCAAAAACATTACGATCTCTCAACCCGGAACCTATCAACTTCAGGTTAGCAGTAATGTCACCGGGTGTGTCGGAAAAACAAGTATTACTACCCAG
The DNA here is from genome assembly GCA_035696085.1 of Bacteroidia bacterium. Lineage (GTDB taxonomy): Bacteria > Bacteroidota > Bacteroidia > 2-12-FULL-35-15 > 2-12-FULL-35-15 > 2-12-FULL-35-15. The sequence continues at coordinate 4,636 of DASRRA010000017.1, forward strand.
CTGGATACCATTACTCCGAAAATTAAAAACGGCTTAGCGTATACCATCACTTCCTGCAATCCATATGAAGTGAAGGTAACAGGTTTATCCGATACCGTAACTGATAAAATTGTGTGGTATGATAACGGCATACAGAAATCCAATCCTGTGGTTTTTGTAAACACAGGAAGCTACATTGAAGAGGTAACACGGGAAAGAAATGGTTGTGTGACAAAAGCTATTGTAAAAGTAACAAGTAACACTCCGCAACCCACTATCATTCCTCCATCAACAGCTACGAAAGATGCCAATGGAAATGTCATAGTAGACACGCTAACCTGTGTTAAAAGTAATGTGTTAATGAATTTTACAAGCAATGTAGCCAATTACAAAATTGACATTAAACGTCCTTCGCCTTTTAATGATACGGTTGCCAATAACAGTACGGTTACATCAGCAGGTTTTTATACCATTCATATACAGGATTTGACAAGCCTCTGCAAAGGAAACCCCATGCTGGTTGAAATAAAATCAGATAAAAGACTGCCTCAAATCGAGGTGCCATCCACTGTCCCTTCGCTTAACTGTTCTTACTCAGAAGTGAAACTTGAAGGTAAATCAGCAACACCCGGTGTACAATTGGTCTGGACAGGTGCCGGAAATTTTTCATCTTCTAATCCTGCAACTGTAAACCAACCAGGAGAATATATACTAACCGTTACAGACGGAACGAATGGTTGTACAAAGAAAGACACCGTTAATGTAATCAAACAAAATATATTAGCTTTAAACGGACAAAAAGATACCCTCATTTGTATAGGATCAGAAATTGAACTGACAACCAAACCCGTTGGAGGCACACCTTCATTTACATATTCCTGGAGTAGTGTTGCCGGAAACAATGCATCCATAAAAGTGAAACCTGTAAATACGACCACTTATAGTGTAACTGTAATTGATGCTGCTAACTGTGTGGGTAAAGATACCATCGTTGTAAAAGTACCGGCTGCTATTCGTGATTCAACCATCACCTACGCACCTTGTGATCCTGCAAGTGTAAACGGACAAATCCAGGTTTTTGCATCGGGCGGTATTCCGCCATATAGCTATTCGAAGGATAATGGCTTGACCTACCAAAGCTCACAAATATTTGCCAACCTGGCCTTCGGAAATTATAAATTGAGTGTAAAAGATTCATTGGGTTGTACACATGCATTTTCAAAAAGCATCACTGCTCAAAGTCAGAAACCCACCAGTGACTTTATCATTAATACCACGATGATGGCAAAAGATACATTTGTGGTAGTAGATATCAGCAATCCTCGTCCGGATACCATCATCTGGAAGTTCCCGGCTTCAGTGAAAGTCATCAATACAAATTTTTATGCACCCATCATTGTATCGGCGGATACCGGAGAAGTAGAAGTAGTTATGGGAACACATTTTGGAACCTGCGTAAATAATTTAACGAAGAAAATAAAATTCATAAAGAAGGATACAACGATTTCTCCGACAAAAGGAAATGGAATAGAAGAACTGAATATTTTTCCAAATCCGAATACAGGCGAATTCACCGTAGAAGTAAAGTTGTTTAAAAAACAGCGCTTAGCGATTTATGTTTTTGATGCAAAAGGTGTAGAGCAGATTCGGGTTGTGGAGCCTGTTGTAGATTACAGTTCCAATAACATCGTGTTACCGTTAAAAACTCCTGGAACCTATGTTTTAAAGGTAATAGCGGAGTTTGATTCAAAGGCAAAGGCAATAGTAGTAACACAGTAAACGAACGAGTGCAATAGAAATGAAAACGATTAAACTATATACGCTTCTTTTGTTTGCTTTGAGTTTCATTACTTGCATTGCCCAGCAGCACAAGCCAATGGGGCCTGTAAATAAGAACTTTATTATAAACGACTACGATATAGATACGGTCGCTGGAGTTGTTTATGCAGGAGGAGACTTCCCTTCATATAATGGGGATACACAGTACAGAAATAATTTAATCGCCATTGATGCAAAAACAGGCGCATTGCTTGCGTTTAACCCATTTACAAATTATTATAAAAAGGTAAATGCAGTGGTTTGTCACAATGGTAAAATATACCTTGCCGCTGCCCCTGAAAAAGCGCCTTCTTATGTAGAAGTTTATAATCCCGATGGAACCGTTGCAGCCAGCTTTACAAGTAGTTTTAATAGCATCACTAAAGTAACAGCTATGGCAGCTGTTGGCAGCCGTATATATTTGTTGGGAGATTTTACAGACAATGCAAATACACTTTTTCATACAGCGGTATTGGATGAAACTTCTGGTAAATTAATTCGGGTGGATCAGGCATTCGAAGGTTTTGAAGCAAAAAAAATAGTTGGTACAGATAACAAACTTCTTTTACTAAGTAATGAATACCTGCGGGTTTACAACAGAGCAACCTACACTATGTTAAATGAAATTCCACTCAATAATTATGGAATACCGGCTACTGATTTTTTGATGGATGCGGATACAGCTTACGTAACAGGTGCCTTTTCATTGAATGGAAAAGATTATCAGGGATGTTTGAAATTTGATGTGAGTCAAATCACCCCAATGAATTGGACATTCGGATATGCAAACACCTGTACCGTAAAAGATACGTTGTACAATGCGAGTTGCGGAAAATATTATCCGTATGACAATGAGGTGTCCACAATTGCTGCGAATGGAAATGATATTTATGTTGGCGGACAAATCAACTACCGCGCAAGCAATGGTGATTGCTACGCAGCCAGGTCTCCTTTCCTTGTTAATACAAAAGTTTCCAATTCCATTAGCCCTTTAGCAGGGTTACCGCTTTTTGAAAACAAAGATTGGCGAGTAAGGAAATATAAAATTTGGAATGAGCGACTGTATTATATCCGCAAAGATGAAGCATGTAGCGGCTTTTCGCAACAGAACCTTGATTTAGCAGATAAAATCGCTGCCTATTGTTTACCTCCTGCACCTCCGGGAGAATTTATTAACCCTATTTCAAGTCCTTGCATCGGCCAGGATTATGTGCTTGAAGTGAAAGAACGGGCACCCAATTTAAAATACGTTTGGAGCTGTGATGTACCTGGTGTTAAAATAACTCCAAATGGAAACAAAGCAACCCTTAATTTTCCCTATTTCAAATTTGAGTACAATATAGAGGTTGCGATTATAAACGATTGCGGGCTAAAAAGTTCACCTGTTTATGATCCACTTTTTGAGAGTACGCGTCTTCCGGGAGCTATTGTTTCCGGGGAAGACAAAACATTGACGTGTACCCGAACTTCTTTTTCCATGAAAGCCACATCGAATGAGAACCCTGTAAGCTATACCTGGATTTATCCGGATGGTAGCCAAAGTGGTTTGCAGGAAATTACCGTATCCAAAGCGGGAAACTATACTCTTAAAGTTTTAAATTCATCTACCGGTTGTATTGGTTCTCAAAATGTAACCGTTGGATTGGATACAGTGAAACCCGTTATTAAAAACCCATTGACCTACACGATTACTTCTTGTAATCCTTTTGAAGTAACTGCAACAGGGCTATCTGATAGCACTTCTGATAAAATTAACTGGTACGACAACGGTACTGTATACAGCAATCCTGCTGTGTTGAACCATACCGGAAATTTCATAGAAGAAGTCGTAAGAATAAAAAATGGATGCGCTACAAAAGCTACAGTAAAGGTCACAAGTAGTACGCCTCAACCGACTATTATCCCTCCATCCACAGCCGTAACAGATGCAAATGGAAATGTGACAATGGATACACTTACCTGTATTAAAAATACTGTGTTGATGAATTTTACAAGCAATGCATCCAACTACAAAATAGACATCAAACGCCCTTCACCACTTAATGATACCGTACCCAATAATAGCACAGTGGATGCCCCGGGTTTTTACACCATCAACGTGCAGGATCTAACAACCTTCTGTAAAGGGAATCCTATGCTGGTGGAAGTAAAGGCAGATAGAAGTAAACCGCAACTCGTATTACCTGCAACGGTACCCACTATTAATTGTTCTTTTTCAACTGCAGTATTAGATGGTAAATCAGCAACACCCGGAACAACATTAAAGTGGACAGGCAGCGGAAATTTTTCATCACCTAATCCGGCAACAGTAACGCAACCTGGCTACTATGTGTTGACAGTTATCGATTCACACAACGGTTGTACAAAAGAGGATTCCGTAAATATTTTGAAACAAAATACACTGGAGATGAAAAAAACAGCAGATACGATTATTTGTTTAGGATCAACAGCTAAGTTAACAGCAGCACCAATTGGAGGAACTCCATCGTTCACATATGTATGGAGCCCGAGTGTTGGCAATACTTTTAGCGTAATAGTGAAACCTGTTACAACAACAAGTTATACAGTGATTGTAAAAGATGCCGGTAATTGTGTAGGTTCGGATACAGTCGTTGTAAAAGTACCGGCTGCTATTCGTGATTCAACCATCACCTACGCACCTTGTGATCCTGCAAGTATAAACGGACAAATCCAGGTTTTCGCATCGGGCGGTATTCCGCCATATAGCTATTCGAAGGATAATGGCTTGACCTACCAAAGCTCACAAATATTTGCCAACCTGGCCTTCGGAAATTATCAATTGAGTGTAAGAGATTCATTGGGTTGTACACACGCATTTTCAAAAAGCATCACTGCTCAAAGTCAGAAACCCACCAGCGACTTTATCATCAATACCACGATGATGGCAAAAGATACATTTGTGGTAGTAGATATCAGCAATCCTCGTCCGGATACCATCATCTGGAAGTTCCCGGCTTCAGTGAAAGTCATCAATACAAATTTTTATGCACCCATCATTGTATCGGTGGATACCGGAGAAGTAGAAGTAACAATGGAAACACATTTTGGAACCTGTGTAAATAATTTAACGAAGAAAATAAAATTCATAAAGAAATATACAACGACTTCTCCAACAAAAGGAAATGGAATAGAAGAACTGAATATTTTTCCAAACCCAAACAGAGGCGAATTCACCGTAGAAGTAAAGATGTTTAAAAAACAGCGCTTAGCGATTTATGTTTTTGACGCAAAAGGCGTGGAACAGATTCGGGTTGTGGAGCCTGTTGTGGATTACAGTTCCAATAACATCGTGTTACCGTTAAAAACTCCTGGAACCTATGTTTTAAAAGTAATAGCGGAGTTTGATTCAAAGGTAAAGGCAATAGTAGTAACACAGTAAGTAGATAATAATAATGTACCACAACTCATACAAACAATCGCTTGTTTTTTTACTCTTGTTTTTCTCCTCGTTTCTTTTAAAAAAGGAAGGAACTATTTTTTCTCAAAACCTGGAGAAGATCGGAGCCAAGGATATGCTAAAGGTAAATGGAGGATTAAATTTCAATTCCATTTTTTTGAATTCAAACAATCCCAATTCAACGAGAGCACCTTTTTCCTGGTACCTCAATGGAAACGTTACACTTTCCGTATTGGACTGGAGCATCCCATTTTCATACAGCTACAGCAATCAGCATTCAACCTATTCGCAACCGTTTAATCAATACGGTTTGGCACCAACCTATAAATGGATAAAAGCATATGCAGGCTGGAGCAATATGAGTTTTTCGCAATACACATTCTCCGGATATCCCTTCTTAGGTGGAGGTGTTGAGCTGACGCCCAATAACTGGAAAATAGCCCTGATGTACGGACGCTTGAAAAAAGCAATTGAATACGATGCCATCAATGAAACGGATAGAGATATGTCGTTCAAACGCATGGGTATGGGTGCAAAAGTGGGATATGAAAAAAGCGGGTATGGTTTGAATTTAACCTGGTTTCATGCAAAGGACGATGTGAACAGCTTGACATTTATTCCGGAAACAACGCAGATACAGCCACAGGAGAACACCGTTGTAAGTGCAGCAGCCAAGGCACCGGTAACGAAATTTTTTAACCTGGAAACAGAATATGCGTTATCCGGGTTCTCCCGGAACATATTCGCCGATGAAGCGCCCAAAGGCAGTAACAACAAGTTACCATTTATTTTCAAACCAAGAACGAGCTCTGAATTTTACAGTGCCTTCAAATCATCTTTAACATTTAATTCCAAGTTTATCAGCTGTGGAATTAATTATGAACGCATTGACCCGAATTACAAAACCCTGGGTATTTATTATATGAACAACGATATAGAAAACATAACCTTATCTCCGCAATTCCGCTTGTTTAAAAGCAAACTGAATGTGTCTGTTAATGCAGGGGTACAACATAACAATTTAAATAAAGAAAAATTGAGCACCATGCGCAGGGTGGTTGGATCGGGAACTATTGCATTTGTACCCAATCAGAAATGGAACTTCAATGCCAGTTATTCCAATTTTACAAGCTATACCCGCAACAGGCCGGTAACAGATCCTTTTTACATTACTTCCCCTGCTGATACCATGAAATTTTACCAGGTTTCTCAAACGGGTAACGGAACAGTCAGTCACAATTTTGGAAATGAAAAACGCAGAAACATTATTACACTGATGAGTGCTTACCAGGTAAGCCGCCAGGAAGTAGGGAGTGTTACAAGTGATCCTACCAAAATGCTGAATGGAAATATTTCCTACGGGCTACAATTTGTACCTACAAAACTGATGGTAAGTGTTTGCGTGAATGCGAACACAACCAAAGCGCCTGGAGCGAATGCAGCTTTTGTCGGGCCTGGAATCAATGTGGGTAAATCATTTTTTCAAAATACCATGAATTGCACCCTTGGCAGTATTTATAATTTATCTTATTTAAATGAAGCAAGCAATGGTTCAGCATTGAATGAACGATTAAGTGTTACATACAGCCCTAAACTAAAAGATAAAAAATTTGGCAAACCAACAGCTGGATTAAGTGTTAACTACGTAACCCGGAAAACAACACAGGTAAACTCACGCTCTTTAAACGAATTAACAATAAATGCGAATATTAGTTACGCATTTTAATGGCAATGAAAAAAAACAGACAAAATACGAAAACAGGTTTTATAGGAAGGATTCTTCTTTTTATACTACTTTCATGTTGCATTGAAAATGGGTATGCCCAGATTTATCCTGTTCAGGTAACAGCACAGCTGGCACCACCATTCAGTGGATATATCTCCGATTACACTACACCAGGAAATCAAAATTTAAAATTACTGGTTTTATTTTCCGATTTTACAAAACCAACCTATTCAATTAAATTAAAAATTAAAATCTCCGGACAAGGCATTACCATACAAAGCAAGAATACGTTTTATTCTCAGGCTTTTTCAGTTCAACCAGGTATTCCATTAGAAATATCCGGAAGTGATTTGACAGAATTATTAAATACCAACAACCTGGATTTTAGCGGCATCAGCATCAAACAATACGAAGAAAAGAAAACACTTCCGGAAGGTTTTTATAACATTTGTTTCACTGCCTATGATAATAACAACCCTACGCAAATTCAGGTAAGTAATGAAAGTTGTGCAGCCGGATGGATGGTGTTGAGTGACCCACCTTTCCTGAACATGCCGATGTGTGGAAGTACCGTAAAAATTATTGATCCTCAAAATGTATTTTTTCAGTGGACCCCGATGAACATGAGTTCACCTAATTCAGCCATGAATACGGTATATGATTTCGAATTGTATGAAGTAAAACCGGCTGCACAAAGTCCGGGTAACATCATACAAACACTTCCCCCAATTTATAAAATTGAAACGCCTTTAACAGTCTTAAATTATGGTATGACCGAACCTCAATTATATCCGGGAATGGAGTATGTGTGGCGTGTGCGCGCACATGATTTAAGCGGTCGCGATCTGTTCAAAAACCAGGGATATAGCCAGATCTGCACCTTTACCTATGGCAATAAATTTAATGCGATTGATAGCTCCGCCTTGAAACTCAACTTAAAAGGCAATGCATTAAGCTATCGTATGATAAAATATACATGGGATAGTTTGGCTATATTTTCATCTTATGAATTGGAGTATCGCAAACAAGGAGGGACCAATTGGTTCCCGGTATATTCAGGTACGAATATAACAGTAGTAAATAATCTAGAGACGCAATCTACTTATGAAGCGCATGTTAGAGGCGTTGCACAAGAAGGTACAGGCCCATGGAGTAACACAGTGTCCGTTACAACACCGCCAAAACCAATTATTGTTTGCGGACAATCATCTGCTCCACCATCCATGGATGGGTTTAAACCATTGGTAGCGGGTAAAAAAGGGCAAGTGTGGACAGTAGGTCAGTTTGATATGCTTGTTACCAGATTAGAATCAGAAAATAGTCCAAGTGGATCCTACAGTGGTTATGGGAAAATTGAAATTCCGTTTTTATTGGGATTGAACCTGAATGGAAAGTTCAGCAATATTCTCATGAATGAAGAAATGGTGATGGTACAAGGGGAAATTACCATTGTATCCGATGGTATTGAAGTATTTACAAAAATATTGGATAACCAGATTAATATAGACACCACATTCAATGGTGATATTGACAGTATGTATGTGGACCCAACTGGAAAAATAGTAATAATTGATAAGGATGGAAGCAAGACAGAACTTACCCCTGATAAGTTGCCGTATGTAATTCAAGATAGTAATGGAAATACTTATACCATTGGTACCGACGGTAAAATAGTGAAACAAACAGGCATACCTACTGTTGTATTAACAGATGATCAGAAAAATGTGTACAAAGAAGCATTGAAAAAATTAAAGGCTGAAAATTCAGAGAGTAAACTAGCTGAATTGAAAACCGATCAGGAACAGAAAAGCAAAGCATTCGATGATTATTTGACAACCACATTGGGAGTAGATGTACAAAAAGTGCCGGCAACTAACTCTTCGGATGACGATGTTATTTTGATTCCACTGGATGAAACGGGCTCATCAAAAGAGATATCGGAAGAAAGCGATTTCAAGAAAGCAGAATATGAGTACCTGTTGGCGCGTGTGTGCCGTTCCTTTTCTAAATCAACACTCATAGAAGCAGATTATAATTTGTTGGCGAATTATATCATTATTAATGAAAAGAAATCCCACATCTATATCGCAGAACAATTAAAAGCCGGTAAATCGGTAGATGAACTTGCTGAAGTTGTTAAGGAAGAGATAAGAAGATTTATTGCGGTAATATTAACAGAAAACACTTTTGGTAAACACAACTAACATGAAGTTTAATTTTAAGAAAAACGTTGTCATCTGTCTTTTACTTTTATTAAAGGTAGCTGTAAGCGCAAATACGATAATAGTACCTGTTACGGATACATTGGCTGCAGAAGGAATAGCGATGGTGAATGAATCTGCATGGATGGATTCATTAGTTAAAGAAGGTGCAGATAAAATTGTTGCTGCAGAAAGATGGAACCAAGAACATCCTGACGAGCCCGTGAGCTATTCTATTGTATTGGATGCAAAGAAATGGATGGTAAGCCAGGATAAATACCTTCCTGTTTTAGAAAAAGATAAATGGCATTACGAATCCGGAGATGACGATCTTGGTAACCCTGCGCTAGCCGGAGATATAGAAAAAGCACTTCAGACATTTAATAATTCACGTCCAACGGATGATAAACTCAGGATGTATACGATGTTTATCAAGAATTTCCCTTTAAAGATGGGAAACCCTAAAGCGGAAATGACGGAAACCAACAAGAACTTATTTAATCAGTTGGTTGAGTTAAAAATAATTGACGTTAAGTATTATGATTCAATTGCCAAAGGGAAATTCAGGGAAGTGATCAACAAAATTGTGACCGATGCGAAAACGACACTCGGTTACGACGAGCTTATTGTTCCTACGATTGCACACATGTCATTCCGGTATGGAGTAGAACCGAGGCAAGTACAAAAGTTTATCTCCGTATACAATGCAATACAGGGAAAGAGATTGGACGATAAAACAGTACACGATTATTTATTGACTGATTTTAAACGTCAGGCAATGAAACCAATTGATACAAGACAAACATTGCTGGATCTTGTTAACATGTTATCGGAAAGTGTGCATTGTTCGGTTGATGGGCAATGTGAGCCCATAGCAGAGCCTGGTAAAACATTTTATGACACATGGAAAAACCAAAAGGGTGTTCCTCAAATGCAATTGCGATTAATTGCAAAATACATCAACTTGTGTGGTGTGGATTTGTACAAAGATTTTCAAATTGTTCGAACCCAACCACAGGCAAACTGGCAGCCCTACCAATTCAATTCTTATGCAGATCAGATCGCAAAATTCTGGCGATTCTACCATTACTTCCAAAGTGAACTGGATGAAATTCATACTGCGCATGATATGATCATGATCTGTAGGCACCTTTCTACAACTGCCTTGGGTGTGCTCACAGCAAAGCAGCGTTTACAAATACTAAATAAAATTAATGAAGGTGAATTAAGAGATTCGGATAATTTCCTGGCTTTCTTTAACGAAGGATACGGAGGAGAAAACGTCGCCGTAAATATCTTGACAACAACTCCTCCCGGCCAATATGCAGATATGTTGGCCGGACTGGATCAAGGCAACTTATTAAATGATTTATTGGATAAGATTGATAATTCAGGCTTAGGTGAAGAAAATTTTACCAAGCTTGCATTTAGCGCCATGCGGTTTATTCCAAAGAGCAGCTTCAATAATGATTGGCAGGACCTTTTAAGTAAAGGAAAAGTATTTAAGTGCAGCAATGGGAAAGGTCTTTTTTCCGGTAGTGATGATTTTTCAATAGACCTGGCAGAAGGCGGTAGCAACCAATTAACAATAAGTGTTGGCCCGAGAGAAATGAATGTGAGTCCGTTTGAAACGGTTGGAATCATCACCTCAAGGGAACTTCCAATGTTAGGTGAGCAACCGAAAACACAAACAGGAGCCTATGAGGTCGCAGTACCTGCCCTCTATTTATACTGGTTAAAGACAAAAGAAAGCACATCCAAAAAATATCAGGTGGCAGGATTGGCAATAAATGTTATAGCAACGGTAACTGGCGTTGGCGTTGTTTTGAATGCAGCAACCTGGACGGTTAGAATTATTGGAACGCTGGATGTTGTTGCGGGCGC
>DASRRA010000018.1:0-1947 GCA_035696085.1 Bacteroidia bacterium
CAGTCTGCTTGTAATCATGCACATTTCGTACAAGATGCGCAAAACTGGATAAAAGTACACCCCATGCAGGACGGAGAACATGAAGCTCCTTATTGGCAGCCCACCACCTGTATGCATTGTGATGAGCCTCCTTGTGTAAAAGTTTGTCCCGTTGATGCCACCTTTAAAAGACAGGATGGAATTGTTTTAATTGATAGCGATCGTTGTGTTGGTTGTCGTTTTTGTATGGCCGCCTGCCCTTACTCCACGAGAGTATTTAATTGGGAAGAACCGGTACTGCCAGCTGAAGTGGAACATCACAATTACTCTTGCGAAACAAGTATTCCTCAAAAGAAAGGAACAGTTGGCAAATGTGATTTCTGTGCAGACATGACAAGGAAAGGCGAGTTACCACACTGTGTATCTGCATGCCCCAATGGTGTATTCTTTTTTGGAGATATGTATGAAGATTCAGTAACAAATGGAACCGAAAATTTCCGCTTCAGAGATTTGATCCGTGATAAAGCTGGTTATAGATTAATGGAAGACCTTGGTACTAAACCAAGCGTATATTATCTGCCACCTGTAAACAGGAATTTCAAATTTGAAGAAGGATTAAAGGAAGAGGAAGAACGTAAAAAAATATTAGAAGAATCTAAATCATAAAATTTTTTATCGTGGAAAATCAAAACGTACTTACTGATAAAGTTATCCATGACCTGTTACCGCAAAAATTCGGGCTTAGGGGAAAAATATGGACATCTTCTTTGATCGTAATATGTCTTATCGGGGCTTATGCATATTTCCTGCAATTGAAAAATGGTTTGGTTGTAACCAACATGGGTGACTATGCTTCATGGGGTATTTATATTTCAAACTTTGTATTCTTTGTAGCTATTAGCCTGGTGGGGTCATTGATCACAGCTATTTTCCGGTTAAGCGATGTCAAGTGGCGTACACCATTGACAAGAATCTCTGAAATGATCGCAGTATCAGCTATCACTTGCGCTTCGCTAATTATCATTGTTGATATGGGACGGCCCGAACGTCTTGTAAATTTATTTACACATGGTCGTCTTCAGTCTCCTATTATGTGGGACGTAATTGTGATCAGCACTTATTTCTGTATTAGCTTGTTTTTATTATATATCACTTTACTTCCGGATATCAGGATAATGATCAAGGCAAAAGAAATGGTGGGTAAACCATTTGCAAACTTGTATAAATGGCTCGGCTCATACTGGAAAGGAACAGAAGCACAGGAAAAAATAAGGAATAGATCGATTACCATTCTTTGTATCATTATTATCCCTGTAGCATTTTGCATACACACTGTTACTTCCTGGTTATTTGCTACTACATATAGACCTGGATGGGATAGCACAAACTTTGGAGCCTACTTTGTTTCTGGTGCATTTTTAGTTGGTGCTGGCGGCGTAGTAGTTGCCATGTATGTTTTTCGTCGTGTATATAAACTGGAAGAGTATATAACCGAAATGCATTTTGAAAAAATGGGGAGAATTCTGGTAATGCTGGCGTTGTTATATCTCTATTTTAATGTGAATGAATACCTAGTACCGGCTTTCAAAATGAAAAAACCAGAAGAAGCACATTTGACTGAATTATTCGCAGGCGAGTTTGCACCTTTATTTTGGTTTGCCATCTTCATTGGAATGATCATCCCAATTGTTATCATCTTATTTAAGAAAGGAAGAAAACCATTGCCAATGTTTATTGCCGGAGTAATGGTAGTGATTGGTGCATGGTTTAAACGTTATCTTATCGTTACTCCAACATTGCTTCATCCATTTTTGCCAAAGCATGATGCTCCTGAAAGATACAGTCATTATTTTCCTAGCTGGCAAGAATGGGCTATTGCGATGGGTTCATTAGCAGGCGCCCTACTCATTATTACACTGTTAGCAAGAATATTTCCTGTAATATCAATTTATAAAACATTAACCGACG
>DASRRA010000019.1:0-1533 GCA_035696085.1 Bacteroidia bacterium
AGAGTCCTGGGTTACTTACTATGATCTTTTGTTTGACCGTTCCTTTTGCATTTACTGATAATGAAAGAGGTTGTTCTTTCGTTTGCCCCAGTTGCTTGCCATCACGATCTGTAATATAAGAATAGACTGTGCAATTGGCTGAAGAAAAATTCTGATTCTCTACGGTGGTTTCAATGTTAACAGTTGCATTTTTATTTTGCACATCGGCATAAACAAATAAACCTCCCGCAGGAATATGGAGGTTGTCATATTGATTTAACCATACATGCCGATAAATACCTGCGCCCTCATAAAACCAACCTTCATATTGCGTAGCATCCACTCGTACCACTAATACATTATCACGGTCAAATCGTATAAAATCTGTAACATCATACGATACGCCGATATAACCACTCATATTGTTGCCTACAAAAAAACCATTGAGCCAGATATTGGCGTTTCGAAAGATCCCATCAAATTGAATTTGAAAACGGGTTCCGGAATCTGCGCTTGAAATAGTAAAATGTTTACGGTACCAGCCGATGCTCGTTTCAGGAAATAATCCACCAACGGGTTTATAACCGTGAGACTCTACATCACGATTGTCAACATTTACAAACGGCAACTCTACCGCCCAGTCATGTGGAAGATCTAATGTTCTCCATGCACTGTCCCTGAAACGTGGATCAATTGCAGTGCCGAAGGCGCCACCTGATTTAGAAAAAATTGTTGCAATACTATAATTAAAATCTTTTTCAGGATTGGCTGCATGACCAAGTTTAAACTTCCAGTTATCGTCGAGGCTTATCTTTTTTCTTACCGTTGTTTGTCCCTGGCAGAACAGTGTAATTAAAAGAAGAACGGTTGCGAATAGATGTCGTGTTACTTTCATAATGCAGTTTGTTTTTTAAGAAATTATAAACTAATCTGCCTGAATCTATTTTGCAGACCCGACTGGACCAACTGGAATCATCTCAAATTTATTTCATTCTGGCTGCAGAATTATTAACCCCGGGGTTATAGCTTAATAAATTTTTGTTTGACCCCTGTTCCTGATTTCTTATCTAAAGACAGGATATAAATACCGGCAGGAAGCTTTTTAACATCTAGTTCCACGGTCGATTGATTGTTGAGTGAATGTGTGATCAATTTTCTTTTACCCTCAATGCTGCTGATCGTAGCGGTTTGCCATTTATCGCTCAACTTAAGCTTATCAATAATAAGTTTACTGCTAACGGGGTTAGGAAAAATCAGTATCCCAAGTTCAGCAGGAATTTGTCCTACACCCGTTGAGACGTTGACGGTAAATGTTATCGGCGGACTGAACACAACTGTCGGATTTGCACAATTAGCATTGCTGGTAAGCCTGCATCGTAATTTATTTCCGGTTAATGTAGGTGAATAAGATAGAGAACCTTGTGTAGCCCCACCGTTTACACTTTGCCAGTCATGTAAATTGGTACTATCCTGCCATTGCAAAGCAGATGCATTACCCTGGTTATTTGCAAATGCAACATAAGTATTGAATTGTCCTTGAATAACGAAAAATGG
>DASRRA010000020.1:0-13954 GCA_035696085.1 Bacteroidia bacterium
TTATTTACGGAGGATTTCTTGGGTTATGTTATTTAACTCCTATGCTGGGTGGTTTTATTTCTGATCGCTATTTGGGAAACAGAAATTGTATTCTTTTAGGTGGTTCCTTAATGGCAATCGGTCAACTGCTGATGTTTTGCAGTGCCAGTATTTATGCTTCAAACTTGCCCACGGCAAAAATTCTAACGATGATTGCGCTTGGTATCCTCATTTTTGGTAATGGTTTTTTCAAACCAAATATTTCCAGTATGGTGGGAAGTCTTTATCCTAAATCACAAAAAACAAAACTGGATAGTGCATTTACTATTTTTTACATGGGTATCAATTTAGGTGCATTCATTGGACAGTTTGTTTGTCCGATGCTTGGAGATGTTACCCATACAGATGCTTCTGGCATTATTACACGCGATGCGACTGCGTTTAAATGGGGATTTCTTTTTGCATCCGTTGCAATGGTAACCGGTACGGTGTTCTTTTACTTTTTGAAAAATAAATATGTTGTTACGCCAGAAGGTCGCCCCATTGGTGATTTACCTTCTAAAAATGTTTCTTCGGATTTTGAGGAAGGCGAAGCACAAACGGCAAATTTTTCCAAGAAGTCACTTGGGATCGCCTTTGTCCTTTTCGCTATCCTTGCATCCATTATCCATTTATATTTTAAGCAAAATTTTGTTTATACACTGATCTATTCTTCGGGACTTACACTAGCTTACCTTATTCTTACCGATACATCCATTACAAAAGTCGAAAGAGACCGGATACTTGTTATTTACATTGTTTCCTTCTTCCTTATTTTCTTCTGGGCAGCATTTGAACAAGCTGGTACCTCATTAACATTTATTGCAAACAATCAAACCGACAGACATTTTTTTGGTTGGGACATGCCGCCGTCAATGGTTCAGATATTTAATGGACTTTTCATCGTTGCATTGGCAATCCCTTTCAGTATGCTGTGGGATTCATTAAACAAAAGTGGCAAAGAACCAACATCTCCTTTTAAACAAGCTGCTGGATTGGCATTAATCTCTATCAGCTATTTCATCATTGCAAACAATGTAAAAGACCTAGGGAGTGGATTCTTAATGGTAAAATGGTTAATCTTATTGTACCTAATTCAAACAATGGCTGAATTGTGCCTGTCACCAATTGGCTTATCGCTTGTTGGTAAATTAGCGCCAAAACGTTTTTATTCCTTACTATATGGGGTGTTCTTTTTATCAAATGCATCCGGCTATGCACTTGCAGGAACTTTGGGATCCATTTTACCCGCTACAAACGATAAATTTGCACTGGCAACAAAATTAGGCTTGAACTTGCAAGATATTTTAGACAAAAAGGTGGTACCAACTGCAGAGCAACTCGCACTCTTAACGAAAAACCAGATACGTTACGATTACCCGGTTTTTGCAGGATTTACAATTCACAACCTGTATGAATTTTTTATGGTATTCGTTGTATTATGTGGTATCGCTTCATTATTGTTGTTTTCACTAACGCCATTAATGAAAAAAATGATGCACGGCGTAAAATAAATTTCAGAGCATTAAAATGAAAACTCCTGCTTCATTTGTGTGGCAGGAGTTTTTTTTACCCTTTATCCTTATTTAAAATGCCCGTCCGAGTTCTCTACGCACTCGAACGGACACAGCATACAGGCATCAAATGAAGTTTGGCTTTCTTAGTTACACGCTTGCCCGAAATTTAGTAGTAACTGAGATAAATCCCCCACATTTACCTGCCCATCTTTATTAATATCTTCTGCACACGTACATGCATTACCAAATTGAAGTAACAAGGCAGATAGATCACTCACAGCAGTTTGTCCATCACCATCAATATCCGTTGGGCATCCCACTAAATTCAATCCTATCAATACCGGATCATGATCAGAAGAGCGGAATGCATCCGCTTTATACACATAGGCGGGATTAAACTCCTGGTTGTAATCTTTTAAAATGGGTTCATCTGCATTGATATGCCATTTATACGCTCCCGTAACATGGGCAACAAAAGCGCCTGTAACAAACGCATGGTCCAGCGACCCGGATTGCGCATTAAACACGTAGGAATAATTTCCAGCGATCAGATTTTTCAACCCACCTGCGGTTAAAATATCCAATGGATCTTCCTGCTCATAAGAATTATAATCGCCAATAGAAATGATAGCTGACACGCCGGTACTGGTTTGTAAAGAAGCAATAAACGTTAGCAATGCATTGGCTTGCAATTTACGCTTTGCATTGTAAGCACCTTGTCCGTCTAACTGATCAATGTCTGCACCCGTTGCATCCGTCGAACTTTTAGATTTAAAGTGATTGACGATAACCGTGAATTTTTCCGAAGAGCTAACCATTGAAAATGTTTGTGCCAACGGCGGTCGGTTATGCGCCGGATCCATATCTGCTTTAGCTAACCCCAAAGGTGTTACTATAGCAGGTTTATAGATCATTGCCACTTTAATTGCATCTGTTCCTGGATTTCCATTTCCACCTGTTGGATCCAATATGTAAGCATATGTATTGGGAGCGGTAGCTTGGTTTAATCCATTTACTAAATCTGCAATAGGTGAATTAGCGCCATCTCCGTCATTTTCCATTTCCATTAACCCCGTGACATCTGCATTCAATTGTTTGATGGCCTGAATGATCTTTGCACGCTGGCGGTTGAATTCAATCAAGGTATTGGCACCGCGTGGTGTTGGAAATCCGCCTCCTGCTCCATCTCCGTTAAAATAATTCAATACGTTAAAACTGGCTACTTTTAAGTTTGCTTCGCCAACAGCCGGGACACCTGGTCTTGGAGCATAAGCAAATACAGGCGCTTCTGTTGGTTCAATGCGGTAAACATCAAAAGCAAAATCCAGTATTCCTGTTAAGTTGGTAATTGTTGTTCCGGTCCGAAGTGTTGTATCAACTGGATTCAAATACGGAATAACCGCAGGGTTTTGCACATTGCTTCCATCATCCAATGTAATGCTACGACGATTGTTTAAATCCTGTTGAGCAGTGATCGCTCCCACGTTAGAAGTCCCGGAACTGTTTGTACCACTTGCAGGATTATCATTTGGATCAATTTCATTGGTTGGTTGAATATTTCTTCCATCCGCAGAAAGTGTTAATTCACCGTATCTTCCAAGTACAAAATTTTCAGAAACAGTTAATGTTTGTGGTATTTTTACATACATGCCTTCGTATTTTTCCAATTCAGTAGTAGTGGCAGTAGGCAAACTTACCAAAGTTGTAGTGATCGCATTTCCTGTGCTCAGCTTATTGATGAACACTATATTTTTCAATTCGGTAGTGGTATTGAATTCATCCACTTCCGCTTTAACTTGAATCAAATCTCCCACTTGAACATCTACACCAAAACCATTATCGAAAACAAAAATACCATCCGAAGTTAGTGGGTCACCATCACCAGGAAAACGTTGAATGTAAAAACCTTTTAACTGACTGCTGCCTTGAAAATCACCGGTGACGATACCTTCTGTAATGACAACCGACTTATCATACGGACTGGCTGCGCCAGTTCCTTGTATCTGGTATATAGCCACAATGCCTGCACTGGAACCATCTACGTCAACGGAAGCTGAAGTAGTATTGCTAACATTAGCAACATTACCTGAATGTGAACCCGCAGCAGCCGGATTGTAACGCACATAAACGGTTACCGGGCTTGCATTAACGTTTGCAAATGGAACCGTATACGAAGAAACAAAAGGTCCACCCACTGCCGAAGAAACTTCAAATTGAGCAGGTGCTGTTATTGTTACATCGGTTGTAAGTCCACTGCCTTGCAAGGTATAGCTTTGTGCTGTCGAAGGCGTACCAACGGTTGCTGTAAAATTAAGTGTCAATGGGTTTGCAGAAAGTGTTGAGCCGCTTGCCCCCTCCAATGTGATGGCAGATATACCGCTGGAAGTAGCTGTTGTTTTTGTAAACGTTCGTGCAACCGTAAATGTACGAGACAAGGTATTGAATGTTCCGGTTGCTTTGATGATTTCATCATTACCAGGATCACCCGAAATAAAAAAACTGTTTGTTTGCAATTTGCCACCATTGTATTTATCATTTACTGGAAGCTTATAACCCGCAGTGCCGGCGGTTACTACAGCACCACCGATGCCCGTACCAAAAAACAAGGCATCAATCGGAACAGTTGAATTCGTAATGGAATTAATAGGTACATTGAACACGGCTACGGCATCTGCATTTGCTCCACCGTTTCCCAATACACCAGATGTTGCAGCATTTCCAAACCGATCGCCGGCCATTGTACCGGTGTTGATTGTTCTTAATTTAATTCCTGTAGGAAGCATAGAAGAACCACCTACGTAAACCACGTCACCTGTATTCACGGTTCCACTGGTAATGCTGAAACCGTAGGTTAAGGCACCGCCTGCAATCCACCCGTTAGCGGTAGCATTTCCATTGTTGCTAAATACAACGGCATACGGCGTTGCAGAAAAATCAATCGGTTGTGTCGCAATCAATTCAACATATTCAAACGGAGAATCGGTTGAATTTGGATTGGCCAGCATTTCGGAGATGATTAATTCCTGTGAAAAAGTTGGAAGGCGAAAAAGTACGAGTAAAAAAATAGAAAGCGAAGTAAGTGTTGTTTTTTTCATAGTAGAAGCATCTAGAGTTCTGAACGAATTGCATACAGAAGATGATGCAAACATACCCTACATGCATTGTCATGTTTTTATCCCAGCGTTAATTCAGAATTATTTAAAAAGGGGATAACGCTGCATTTGATAAAAAAACATTAATTGGAAGTTTATTTTGTGATGAAAAGATAGAAGAAAAATATATAATAATATGCGTAAATAAATCCACACCTTAAATAAGAAGAGAATGGTCTGCCGGGATTGGCAGACCATTGCATTAGAGAGAGATATATACCAGAGAGCTTTTGTAATCGTATTTAAAAGACGAAATATCTTATCCTAATAGTACATACCAGAGCTTATTAAAACGTCTGTTATAATCCGCCTTAGCCTTGTCAATGAATTTCCTAATGATTGCCATGATGTTTGTTTTTAAGTGTTTAAAATCAGAATCGTATTCCCATTAACAAGGTGTCATCGGTTTGATCCATCGTACCTTTCCATTCCTCAAACCATTGATGCATGTGCTTACCTTGATCAGGCATGTTAAACGGTTGAATAGCGGTTAAAAGTTTCAAAAAATTCTTCCTCATTAATTTTTTTCCTTTATCACCTCCAAATTGATCAGCATATCCATCTGTTGAAAGATAGATGCTATCTCCTTTTCGGTAATTGAACTCCAGCACTGTATACTTCATTACTGATTTTAAATGTGCTCCACCTACACCATATGCATCTCCATGTAAAATTTCAATTTCTTCATTTCTCATGTAATACAAAGGACTGTTTGCCCCACCAAACCGTAACTTCTTGTTTGCTTTGTCAATTGCGACAATAGCTATATCCATCCCATCAAAACTAGGGGTTCCTTCTTCGTCTTGTTTTAATATTCTGTGAATCCCTTTGTTCATTTGTTTTAAAATCTCCGAAGGATCAGAAACTTTTTTCGTATGAACAATAGAGTTTAATAAGTTATGCCCGATCATCGACATAAACGCACCCGGAACACCGTGTCCTGTGCAGTCTGCTACTGCCACGATATATTGTCCGTTCAATTCGCCAAACCAATAAAAATCACCACTTACAATATCTTTGGGTTTATATAAGATAAACGATTCCGGGTATTGTTTGCTGATTACTTCTTTTGTTGGCAGCATAGCTTCTTGTATTCGTTTTGCGTAGATGATACTATCGGTAATGCTTTTATTTTTTTCTTCGATCTCCGCGTAGGTGCATTTTAATTTATGATGCAACACGCCCATTATTTCGATCTCCCGCTTAATCTCTTTATTAGCAAATATATTTTCGATTGATGATGGCAATCGTGTTAAGCTATTTTTTACTACGTAGTCGTTTACTCCTGCTCTCATAAGTTTCACTGCAAATTCATCTGATACTGATCCTGAAACGATAATAAATGGTATATCTAATTGTTTCTCCTTCACCATATCCAATGCCTCAATAGAATTGAACGATGGCAGTGAATGATCAGATAAAATCAGATCGGGTTTAAACTCATTCAATCCTTTTTCGAACCCTTCTTTGTTGTCAACCACTTTCATCTCAAAATCAATGTGCGCCTGCTTTAGTTCTCTTTTCACCAATCCTGCATCTGAAGGATTATCTTCCAGCAGCAAGATCTTTAACGTCTTTTTCATAAAATTGTATTGTCTATATTGTATTTTGGTGCTTCATTTAACAGCAACCAATAAAATCCTAACTCTGCTACTGCCTTTGAAAAATTATCAAAATCAACAGGCTTTACGATATAACTACTTGCTCCTAACTCATACGCCTTACGGATATCCGGATCTTCTTTAGAAGAGGTCAGAATCACAATAGGGATGGTATTTGTTCGCTCATCTTTCTTTATTTTCTCTAATACTTCTAACCCGTCCATGCGTGGCATTTTCAAATCCAGCAACACCACTTTCGGCTTGTTATTTATATTGCGTGTACTGTATTTCCCTTTGCAAAGAAGGAAATCAGCACCCTCTACCCCATCTTTTAAATGAACAATTTTATTCGCCAGATTAATTTTCTTCAATGCACGTATCATCAACTCCACGTCGTTTAAATTGTCATCCACTAAAACGATTTCAACTACTTCGTTATCCATTTAATTCATCTTTTAAAGGTAAAGTGAAATAAAAGGTTGCGCCTTCTCCCGATTTACCTTCTGCCCAAACGCGGCCACCGTGTTTGGTGATGATGCGTTTTACTATGGCTAATCCAACACCAGTTCCTTCAAAATCTTCTATTCCGTGTAAGCGTTGAAATACACCAAATAGTTTATTTACATATCGCATGTCAAAGCCGGCTCCGTTATCAGCAACACTGTATATAATCTCTCCGTCTTTCATTTCCGAGTGAATGCGAATAATGGGTTTATCCTTTTTTGCCGAATACTTAATTGCATTTGATATCAAATTGATAAACACCTGGTTGATCAAACCGTAGTCGGCTTGCGCATTATGCAAATCTTCAATCATGATTGCCGAGCGGTGGTCAACTGTTTTATTTATTTCTGTCAAGGCTGAACTGGCATTTGCCGTCATGTTCACCTCTGTTTTTAATAAATCTTTTTTCCCTAAACGGGAGAAAGCCAACAGGTCGTCAATCAATGTACCCATGCGTTTTGCGTTGGATTGTACTGTTTCCAGCAAACGTTTTCCTTCTTCGTCAAACAGATTTCCATAATCTTCCTGAATCATTCGTGTATACCCGTCAACCGCACGCAATGGCGCGCGAAGGTCATGCGATACAGAGTATGAAAAGGCTTCCAGTTCTTTATTGGCAGCAACGAGCTGTTCCGTGCCCGCAATAACTTTCTTTTCCAATTTGCTGTTTAATTCACGGATTTCATTTTCGGCTTTTTTGACATCTGTGATATCTACAGAAATGATCATTCCTTGTTCGACTTCACCATCTTTATTCATTAATGGTACATATTGCACAAACAAATCGTATCCATTTACCCGGCGCTGCATAGAAAATGTCTCTCCGTTTAGCATGCGTTTATAAAGTGGGCCTAATACTTCATACCGGTTAGGGGTGATGACATCAACGGCCTTTTTATTCTGCATGTCAACTTTTGAATAACCTAATTTTTCAATGATATCGCCTTCAATTAAGGTGAAGCGTTCATTTTTATCTAAAATGAAAATAGCCGAATTGGGTATATTGGATGCGATTGTCTGGTATATTTTTTCATTTCTTAGTACTTCATCCGTGCTAACTTTCACGCGAGTTTCCAGTTCCAGGTTAAGTGTTTCCAATCGTTCCTCAATTCTGTTTCGGATGATGTCCCTTTTGTTAAGCATTTTGGAATTAAAATGAATGACTAAAATGGAGATACAAACGAGTATGATGGAATACAATGCAGAACCAAACTCAGCGCTGAACCACCCCATGTGCTCCCCATGTATCCTTAAATATCCAAACAGTACAGGTAATACAATTGCGACAGGAATTAAATACTTAGCTGTAATGTTACCCGATAATTTCCCAGTAAATTCTTTAAATAAACCTTTATCAGCCTCAATAAATAAGACAGAAATGGAAATAAATAAAAAACAGAGTGAGGTGTTTAGAGAAAGCGGAGCCAGCGAAACTCCATATTGACTAGCATTAAAAAGTATGCAAAGCAATGAAAAGAGGCTTATTGCAGCTGTAGTAAAAGCCAATAGATGAGCGACAGTTGGTTTTGGAAACACATCCATATTCAGCAGAAATAAGCTGAAACCAATCATAATAAAACAAACAGCAGCAGCACTGGACATCGCGTTTACGATGGCACTTCCGTCTGAAAGGGCTGCATACAACAGGCTGTCCAATCCCAATTCAATATGTGTAACGGACTCTAGAATTCTTAAGATGCCAATAAAACAAACACATCCTGCCAGCACACTGGCAAGAATATGTTTTGTTTTAGAGTGTATTTTTGTATTGAGTAAGAGGAAGGAAGTACCGGAACAGATGAACGCGATTGCTGTAGCTGGATTCATGGAAACCCAGATGGCAAGCGGGCGTTTAAATAGCGTGATGCTAAAGAACCAGCTGAATAACACACCCAATGCAACCATTACGACTGCGAATGCCTGAATACTTGCATATTTTGTGATATTTTTATCTATTGCACGCATAACAAGTTGGGTTATCAGGCCGTTTGAATCATTCAAACAGACTTTACGTTATCATTTCTTTTTCAGAGCGCCCTTCTTTTGGGGAAGGGTATCACCCAGCGTTTCTTTAATTTTTGCTTTTATATATGCGGTATATTTCCCGTGGGAAACAAACACGTCTTTTACAGGATCATAATCAATCAATGCAATTGGAAAATCCAGGTAATAATCATCAACCCCTACTTTTTCCGGATGCATCTCCAATTCTATCTGGTATATGAATATCGGATCAATCTTAACGCCCGCAGGCAGTTTTGTTGAAATGGATATCATACGCGTAATATACCCTGGCTTTGAAACCTCAATTGTATAGTATGAGTTTTTCGCCAGATCAAAGAAGAAGTCGTGACTATGGTGAGAAACACTTGTTACCTCAACCATTTCCATCTCCTGATTTTCTCGATACAATTTGGCATTAACCCCATCAATGGGTTGTCCTTTTTGCATGGCCAAACCTTGTATTTTCAAACAGATAGAATCTCCATCTGGTACATCATTTTGTGCATTTGCAGTTGAATTGAACAAAACACACATTGAAAGAACGAATACTGATACTAACAAACGTTTTAAAGACTTCATAATTAAAAAGGGTTAAAATGTTTTATTCTCTGCCAATGAACTTTTCATTGTGATTTAGCTAGATGTTTCTTGAAAAAACGGAAGCATTATCTACTTCCTGTTTTACGAAAATGAGCATCAAGCCGTTACAAATCTTACATTGGCCAAAGATAAATTTTTTTTAATGTTTGAAGCTTTTTCTATCCTATTATTTGGTGCATACACCTGTCCGTCAATCACTTGTTTCAACACGTTTCTAAAATTGTAAGGGGTAGTTAAATGCGCTGATGGGCCCATTGAATTGAGAGAGGAATTTTCGACAGCTACCAGGCTTTTATTTAACTTGATTGAAATGCTATTTCTTTTGGGGAAAATCGTAATAGTATTTACACTTAATTTAAGGCAGAGCACAGCAATCAAAACGATCAGCAGGGAGCTGAACGTGCAATAAAACAGCTGTTCTAAGTTTAACCTTCTTTTCATTCCTGTTACTTTCATTTGCTTCTTAAAAAACGCGTATCTTATAGTTAGAACAAGGATGAGAGGAAGCTCCCATCCTTGTCTTGTATTTTAATTAAATCCATCCTCCATTAAGCCAGTACATCGTCATGACCTTTGATGGTCTGTCCTTCTGTAAAGGCTGTAGCTATAATATACTCTCCATTTTTGATCAGGAAACCAAGCCATTTACCGGTATCCTTTATAGGGGCCAGGGAGCACACAATGTAACCACGTGCCATAAAGTAATGGCTCACCTGTTTAGAAGTAACGGTGCTGGGATGATGTTCCGTTGTATGCGCATCTTTCACGATTTGTCTTCCAAAGCTGATCAGCAAAAGGCTAATCGCCAGAATGAAAATCGAAAAGAATAAAATGGTCGAGTATGTTTGTTCCATAGGGAAAATTTATTTTTTATAATGAAACATCCTGTTGCCCCACAATTTGGCTAGTAGATGCATATACTGTCACTCTTACTTGCGAACCGCTTCCGTTAACTGCAATTGCGGTCCATGTTGATCCTGAACTTGAACTACTTGTCACGCTCATGCTTGTTATATTCGTATAAGCATGCGCTATTAAATACTGATTCACACTGCTAGCTGTAACACCTTGGCTCGAGCTACTTCCTGCACTAGTTGTTGGTCCACCGGCTTTTGCCTCGCTCACTGTTTGTACTCCAGTCGTAGACAATGCCACGGATACACCTGTAAAAAGAACTATTACTAATAATCCTTTTAATAAATTCAACGTAATTTTTTTCATGGTTTTTTGGGTTAGAGTAAAACATTCATTTGATTAAGACAAAGTAACGTTACCCCACGAAAAAAACCGTGGACAAATTACCCCCTCAAATCGAGGGGGCTAAAAGCCTTACCCAACAAGGAATTCATGAACCTTGAATTTATTACGAAATATATTATATGTTATAACCCGAAAGGGTTTGTATGCATAATTGATCGATTTTTATAAATTTTTTTGCCAATAGGTATTGAAAAATGAAAAACCAAGAAGTAGTAAAAAAAGTATACTTGCTACTTATAAAATTTTGTTCATTTTAGCCAATACTTTAAAACGAGTTTTGCTCTAACCCAACACACCATTTTATTTTGACGATACAAATTTCTATACAATAAGTAAAGATTCCATGGACAAAACTACACTCCAGATCGACTCCCTTCAATACACCGTTAATCAATAACTTGGTTGTAAAAATTTAATAAATTGTTGATATATTTTTAATGTAATTTAAAGCCTGACTACCAAAATTTACGTTAATTGCAGCGTTTTATTAATCTACTATGGCAGCGGTACATATTGTTAAGTTTATTCAAAGTTTGAATGATAAGGAAGCACAGATAATTGATGATCATATTCAAAGCATTTACTTGTTGTCTGGGTCTAATGATGGAGAATCTAAGCAGATTAAATTATTTCGATATATAATACAAAATAAGAACCGTGAGCTGACTGATCCTGAGCTCTCCAAACACGTTGGAACATCTAATATTGCATCACTTAAATACCTTTTAAGTGAAAAAATATATGACGCACTACTTCTCAATAAGCATATTGAGAATAAAGCTGTTTTCAATCCTCGTGAACAAATAGTTTTTAGTCTGAAAAAGAAAATTCTTTTGATTAAAACACTTTTCAGGACAATGAATCAAGGGAGGACCGATACAATCAATTTTTTACTCTCTGAAACAATCAAAATAGCCACTGAAAACGAAGTGTATGATGTATTGATTGAATCGTTAATCGTTCAAAAACACCAAAAAAGTATACGTTTAGGTAGTGCTGAATTTGAAAGCATAAACAATAAAATCATATTTTACGACCATTGCTATAAATGTGTACAAAATGCAAATGATGCTTATTACAGATTAATTCTTAATCAAGATTTTATAAAGTCACTAACAAATAAAGAATTAGAAAAGCACCTTAAGCAATCCATTCAACAAATGGATATTGATTTAAAAAAAACTAAATCTCAAGAAGTTAACTATTATAAACATATCCTACAAATTGCATTATCCGAACATGAAAAAGATTTCCAGCAAGCAATTACCTTATGTCGAAAATTAATTGCAATGATCAAAAAGAGTACAGTTCAGTACAGTAAAGATCGGGTCGGGTTTGCGATGTCAAATATGAGCATGTTTCATGTATTTACTGGAAATTATAAAGAAGCTGTTAAATATGCCAAAACTGCTCAAGAGTATCATATTCCTCATAGCTTGATTTATCTAATAATGAAAGAGCAAGAGTTTTATGCATATTTTTATGCTAGCATTTTTAAAGATGCTAGTAGATGTATAAAAGAAATGCTAGAGCATTCTATGGCTGATACAGGAGGATATAGAAAATCAAAATTCATTTACTATGAAGCTTGTATTCTATTTGCAACTAAACAATTCAAAGAAGCACTTCAATTATTAAACAAATCACTTGAAATTGAAAAAGATAAAACAGGCTGGAATATAGCACTTCGGATCCTTAATATCATGGTGTTTATTGAATTAAGTAAGATCAATGAAGCATCTCGTTCCTTAGAAGCATTACGTAAATATATGGAGCGACTCACCAAATCTGATGAAGTTAAGGAACGTGATATTCTCATCATCAAACTGCTAAGGGAAATTGAAAAAGATGGTTTCCGCTTTGATCCTAAAAATGCGAATGCTGCAAAAATGCTTAAAGAACTGAGTGAAAAGGATAAAACAACTTCTTGGAATTATTATACACCTGAGTTGATTCCATTCCATGAGTGGGTGAAGGGAACTGCGGTGAAGCAAGGGAAATAAATTTTTGGACAAATTGGGGGACTTGTTACATTGCTGTTTGAGTATCATACCAAGCGTTTTTTGGCTATTTTCAATATAACTTTTCCCCTACCTTGATCCATTCTTATTCTAACCTATTTTTCTTTATTATTAGTATTTTGGTTAATTTTCTTGCAAATTGTTAAGAATGGCTGTCTCCTATATTGCTGATTTCATACAGCGTTTCAATTCAGAAGAATCAAAAATTGTATCAAATATATAAGTGAATCAAATGAAAATAATACAAAAGTTAGTCAGCTCTTTACAATATTAACGACTGAAAGAGAAAAAACATTCCAGGATGAAGATTTAAGTTATTTATTAAACATCACACCATCAGCCATTCCAGTTTTAAAGAGCCGCCTTTTAATAAAGCGAAAGAAGCATTAGTTCTAGATGAACATTTCGAAAACGAATTAGTTTTCAATGAAAGAGAGAAGATTGTTTTTTAATTAAAAAAGAAAACCTTATTGATCATTGTACTTTTTATAAAACGAATAAAAATATAAATGCAGCAAAGGCTATTGAGGCATTGAGAAAATATATGGAACGGAATAAAAAAACTGAACAAATAAGGCAAAGAGACTTTCTTATTGTAAAACTATTACGAGAGATCAAAAAAGATAGCTTTTGTCTTAATTCTAAGAATGAAAATACTATTAAAATTTTACAACAACTAAGTGAAAAAACACACCTGTTTCTTGGAATTATTATACCCCAGAATTGATTCCCTTTCACGAATGGGTGAAAACAGTACTGCTCTTAAAAAGTAAAAAGATACGTAATTTATTTATTGAACTCTATAATCAATCCCAAAATCCTTTGCATAGTCCTCAATTGGCCTTAACCCATACTCCTTTCTTCTACTATTGACATCTTTTTCATTTTCTATTGGCTTAAAATGATATGATTTTGTTTCCCGGGAATACTGCAACTGCGTCCCATATAATTGCTTTTTGCCTTTTTTGGCTAAAATTTTATCTGTAAGATATGCTATGCATTGTTTTTGTAACTCTCCCTTGTTAACGGCTGCTTCAATAAAATTGAAATATTTTTTCTGATAACTTAGTGGTGCATGAAGCAGGATGATAAATACCCTATTGACTGCTTCTAAGCCAATCAACTCCTTCCCCATCCAGCCATATTTATTGAATAGCTTTTCCAGATTCAATATATTCATAGAATCGATATCACCAATCACTCTATCCATAGAATCCATTTGCGGAGATGGTAAACCATATCTTTTAAATACGACATCGGAAGCAGCCTTGGAGGCT
>DASRRA010000021.1:0-11326 GCA_035696085.1 Bacteroidia bacterium
CGTTCCCACATTTCAGTTCCAAATAGAACCCATAACCCTTTAGGATGTTTTTTCTCTACCACTTCTTGAGAAAGTCCTGAATCAATCGTTTCTGTAGTTTGTCCGGCCATAGTCTATCTTTTAGTTGGTTTGTATTGGCAATGTATATATTAAAAATTTGAATTCAATAATTCAGTTGTTAACAATTTTTCCTGTGTTTTTCCATAAGTTATTGACAAGTTACTGACAACTTATCTACAGGTTATTAAGAATAAAATCCGTCATTTTCGTATAAATATGAAATTGCGTTTTTCCTCCTTTTATAAAATGATTTTTATCCGGGTACACAAACAAGTCAAACTGCTTATCTGCATTTACCAGAGCCGTAATCATTTCCATCGTATTCTGAAAATGCACATTATCATCGGCACTTCCATGAATTAATAAATATTTTCCTTTCAATTTATCCACATGATTAATAGGGGAGTTGCTATCGTATCCGTCCGGGTTCTCAGCAGGTAGCCCATTGTATCGTTCCGTAAAAATATTGTCATAATATCTCCAGTTGGTTACTGGTGCTACAGCAATAGCTGCTTTAAAATAATCGGCACCTTTGGTAATGCAAAGGGAACTTAAGAAACCACCGTAACTCCAGCCCCAGGCGCCAATGCGGCTCTTGTCAACATAAGGTAACGCACCCAGATATTTTGCTGCTTCTATTTCATCTTCTGTTTCCAGTTTTCCCAATTGCTTGTAAACACAATGTTTGAATTCTGTTCCGCGATAGGTGGTACCGCGACTATCCACACATACCACGATGTATTGTTTCTCTGTCAGCAATTGGCACCAGAAAATATATTTTTTATCAAAGGCGTTGTAAACGAGGTTGCTGCCTGGACCACCATAAAAAATAAGCAATACCGGGTATTTTTTACTGGGATCAAAATTACTTGGTTTCATCATCCAACCATTCAAGGTAACGTTCTGTGATGTTTTAAACTGGAACAATTCTTTTTTTGTAAGGTTGTACTCCTGCATTGTTTTTATCAATGCTGCATTGTTTTCCAACACGCGGATTTGCTTACCTTCCTTATTATACACAGCAACCAAATCAGGGGTGTTGGCGTCGGAGAAGGCATTGATGAAGTAATTCATCGTGCTGCTGAAACGCGGCGTGTTGAATCCTTTTTCGGGAGAAATTTTCTTTTTGTTTTTTCCATCGAGTTGTACAGCGTAAACACCTCTTTCCGTACCGTCTGCTTCAGCAGCTGTATAATAAACAATTCCCTTGTCATCTATTCCGTGTAAATTTACCACATCCCGGTTTCCGGTAGTAATGGGGTTTACGAGCTTACCAGTCAGGTCATACAAATAAAGATGTGCATATTTACTTTGTTCACTCAGGATGATAAAATGTTTTTTATCATTGGTGAAATAAATGTAATCTCCTTCCGATTCATGAATGTCAATATAGGTATCATTGCTTTCTGTATAAATCAATGTGCCAGCACCAGTAGTGGCGTTATTGAACAACAGCTCCAGCTTATTTTGATGACGATTCATGCGCACAATAGACAGTATATTTGAATCGGGTGTCCATTTAATTCGAGGAATGTATTGGTTGGTTTCTTTGCCAATATCCATCGTTTGTGTTTTTCCGGAAGCTACATCGTATACATGAATGGAAACAATGGATGCATCTTCTCCAGCCTTAGGATATTTATATTTGTATTCGCTTGGATATAATTGATTTTTATATTCGGTGAAGTCGTACTCTTTTACATGGCTTTCATCAAAACGGTGGTAGGCAATTTTTTTACTATCGGGGCTCCAAAAGTAGGCTTGTGAAAAAGTAAATTCTTCTTCGTATACCCAGTCTGCATAGCCATTAATGATGCTGTTGCGAAGTCCGTCGGTGGTTACAGCTGTTTCCTTACCGGATTGTAAGTTCTTGATAAAGATATTGTTATCTCTTACAAATCCTACTTGGCTACCATCCGGAGAAAAAGAACCGTGCATTTGTTTCCCTCCATCACTAACCGGGGTAAGAGATTTGGAGCTGCGGTCGTAGATGTAATAATTTTCTTTGGTGGAATTGCGGTAGATGCTTTCGGTCTCGGTTGCAATCAGGATCTTTGTTTCATCCTTATTGAACTCATAGCTATTGATCAGGATTTTTTTGCCCTGATATTGTAGCTCATTTTGATCTGCAATAACTTCGGGATTTCCGGATTTTGCATATTCGTATTTAACGATTTTACCTGCTTCCAGGGCTGTATAATGCAAGCCATCTGCCATGGAAACCAGACCAGGAACACCTTTAACAGCAAAAACAGACGATTTATAAATATCAGCTAATGAAAGATCTTTCTTTTGCGCAAAAACATCAACCGCCGTATAAATAAAAAGAAAAACAATTATCAACTTTTTCATGAAACAAACTGCTCAATAATCGAGGCCGGATGAATGGCCTTAACTCATTTACTAAAACTGTATTCATATAGTATTGACAATGGGGAATGCGAATTTAACAAAAGGAAGTTATAAAACAAGCTTTATTGTGATGGACGGTTAGGAAATTAACATTTACGGAAAAATTAGTACTGTTAAAGAGGCATATAGCCCTTTTTATTAGTTATTAACAAATTCAATCTATAAACAAAGTATTGTTAATACACGGGCCTTTCCGTTTTAAATTCAGGTGGATTTTAAGGTAAATTTAAGCACTAAATCTTTCTTTTTTTCTATGAGCTATACGACATTAAATTCAAAAATTATAGAGCAATTAAAAACAATTGTTGGCGATGCTTATGTAATTGTTGATTCGGAAAAACTTTCTATGTACGGTCGTGATGAAACGGAGGATTTACTGCACCTTCCGGAGGTTATTATAAAACCACGTACAGCGCAGGAGATTAGTGAGGTCATGAAATTGGCCAATGAAAAAAATATAGCGGTCACACCCCGTGGTGCCGGAACCGGCCTAAGTGGTGGCGCATTGCCCGTACATGGTGGAATCAGCTTATCCATGGAACGTTTTAACGAAATTCTTTTTATTGATGAACGAAACTTGCAAGCAACTGTAGAACCGGGGGTTATCAACGAAGTATTTCAAAATGTGGTGAAGGAAAAAGGATTGTTTTATCCTCCGGATCCTGCCAGTAAAGGAAGTTGTTTTTTAGGTGGGAACGTTGCCGAAAGCAGTGGTGGCCCCAAATGCGTAAAATATGGTACTACTAAAGATTATATTTTGAATTTAGAAGTGGTATTACCGACCGGTGAAATTATTTATACCGGGGCCAATACTTTAAAAAATTCAACCGGTTACAACCTCACACAATTAATGGTTGGGAGCGAAGGGACATTGGGCATTGTCACCAAAATTATGGTTAGACTCATTCCTTTACCAAAATATGATATGCTGATGCTGGTCCCGTTCCGCAGCTTGGATCAGGCATGTGAAGCGGTAAGTGAAGTGTTTCGTGCCGGTTTTACACCAAGTGCCTTAGAGTTAATGGAAAGAGATGCACTGGATTGGGCCGGGAAATATGTAGAAAGCACGGTGGTGAAATTGGAAGATGATATTTATGCACATTTGTTAATAGAGGTGGATGGAAATGACAATGACGTGTTGATGAAGGAAATGGAGGCCATTGCAGATGTTATGACAAAATTTGATATCTCTGAAATTCTGTTTGCCGATACTGCCGCCCAAAAACAAGAGCTTTGGAAATTGAGAAGGAAAATTAATGAAGCAGTAAAAATGAATGCGATCAGCAAAGAGCAGGATACTGTTGTTCCAAGAGCTGAGCTGGCCAAATTGGTGGGGGGGATAAAAAACATAGGTGTGAAGTATGAATTCAAATCCATTTGCTATGGACATGCGGGTGATGGAAATTTGCATGTGCGTATGCTAAAAGGAAATTTAACCGATGAGCAATGGAATGGAAGCTATATTAAAAAAGCAATTACTGAGATTTTTACTTTGTGTCATCAGTTGGGAGGTACCATCAGCGGTGAGCATGGTATTGGGCTTATTCAGCAGGAATATATGAATATTGTTTTTGCGGAGAAGGCGTTGGATGTGCAGCGTCAGATTAAAAGGGTATTTGATCCGAAGAATATTTTGAATCCGGGGAAGATGTTTAATAGAGTGTAAATTTTTTCCTATTCTTTCTTTTCTTTTCTTTTTTTAAAAGAAAAGAAGAAAAACAAAAAGTAAATAAAATAAAAAATGCACAAGAAAATATCTTCCCAAATAATTTCAGGACATTAAAAAGTAAGGAAACTCCCTAAATGCCATTTACCAGCTGTGCTATCTGCGCATTCAATAGCACTTCATCCTGGTACCTGCTTTTGAATTCCATCATGCAATTGGAGCACAGGCAATCCTCGTAGAAATCGCGGACATAACTGCGTTCCTCTTCTGTCAAAGTAACTTCACTACATTGACATAGCAAAATAGATCCAACTTTGCATTCAAAAAGTTGGTTACAATGCGGACAATTCTTTTTTTCATGTTCACACATTTGTATTAGCTTTTAATGAAATTTACGAAATGATGAGCTCAAAAGCAAAATTCCAAGGTTGTAAGTTATTACAATTGAACTCTTTGATTTGTTAAAAACAGCTTAGTCTTGAGGAATAACAAGACTAAGCTGGTATGCATTTTTTGTAAACTATTAACTATGGGCTAGTTGAATTGAGCTAAAAGTCAGCAAAGTTTGTTAACTGAGTATTAAGGAATTGCTGTTTCTTTTACCGATTGTCGAAGTTGTTTGGCTGCTGCAACCATCTCCACCAATGCTTTCTTTGTCTCTTCCCAGTGACGCGTCTTTAATCCACAATCAGGGTTTACCCAAAGTTGACCGACTGGAATAACAGCTTTTGCTTTTTCCATCAAATGTACCATTTCTGCTTTTGATGGTACGCGTGGCGAATGTATATCATACACACCCGGACCAATTTCATTCGGATAGTTGAAGTTAGCAAATGCATCCAATAACTCCATTTGTGAACGGGAACATTCTATGGTGATGACATCAGCATCCATATCCGCAATATTTTGAATGATGTCATTGAATTCAGAATAACACATGTGTGTATGAATTTGTGTTTCATCTTTTACACCACTTGCCGAAATGCGGAACGCCCGTACAGCCCATTGCAGGTAATTTTGCCAATCCGCCTTACGTAATGGAAGCCCTTCCCGAATGGCAGGTTCATCAATTTGAATTACTTTAATGTTGGCTTTTTCCAAGTCTTGTACTTCATCTCGTATTGCCAAGGCAATCTGTGTGCAGGTTTCAGAGCGAGGCTGATCATTTCTGACAAAGGACCATTGTAAAATGGTTACTGGTCCGGTCAACATGCCCTTTACTAATTTTGAAGTTAAGGATTGTGCATAGGCCGACCATTGCACCGTCATTGCTTTCGGGCGATACACATCCCCATAAATAACCGGTGGTTTTACACAACGGCTGCCATAGCTTTGTACCCAACCATTTTTAGTGAAGGTAAAACCGGCTAACTGCTCCCCAAAATATTCCACCATGTCGTTGCGCTCAAATTCTCCATGTACCAATACATCAATACCTGATTCTTCCTGGAAACGGATCGTTTCTTCTGTTTCTTGTTTTAGCAAATCATCGTATTGCTGTTGTGATAATTCTCCTTTTTTGAATTTTGCTCTCCAACTACGCACCTCTGTTGTTTGTGGGAAGGAACCGATTGTTGTAGTTGGAAAAAGCGGAAGCTTTAATGCCTCTTGTTGTTTTTGTTTGCGAATTAAAAATGGATGCGCACGCTGATCATCTTTTTCAGAAATAGCCAATACACGTTTTTTTACGGTTTCATTGTGAATGAGCCTGGATGTTTTACGGCTCTCAGCTGCAGCTATATTCTCCACTAATTTTTTTGTGTAAACGTCGGATGCACTTTTATCTGCTAATTGTTTTAAGGTAACAACCTCATTGATTTTTTGTTTGGCGAAAGCCATCCATTGCTTTATTTCCGGGGTTAGTGTTATTTCATTCGTTTCCAAATCCAAATCACAAGGGGAGTGGATCAGGGAGCAGGAGGGAGCAATCAATACGCGGTCTTCACCAATTCTATCAATAGCTTTTTGAATGAATGCAAGTGATTGCTCAAAATTATTTTTCCAGATATTTCTTCCATCCACTACTCCTAATGACAGGCTTAAGTGTTTAGGCAACGTATTTAACACATCATCCAACTGCTCCGGAGCGCGAACCAAATCAATATGTAAGGCACATGCAGGCAATGAGGTAGCCAAAGGAAGATTATCTTTTAATCCTTCAAAATAGGTTGCCACAATTGTTTTTAATTGCGGAAATGCTTTTTTGATTTCTCCATAGGCATAGGTGTAGGCGAGTCTTGTTTTTCCATCAATATCCAAAGCAAGAAACGGTTCGTCAAATTGCACCCATTCCACATCCAGCTGTTGCAATTTTTTTAGCAGTTCCAAATAAACCGGCAATACGGATTTAATTAAATCCATTTTATTGAAATCACTTTCTTTTTCTTTGCCCAATAGTAGATAGCTTACGGGACCAATGATTACTGGCTTTGTAATGATACCGGCTTGTTTGGCTTCATAAAATTCATCAATGATTTTCGTGGAGAATAATTTAAAATTTTGATTTTTTCTAAACTCCGGAACAATGTAATGGTAATTGGTATCAAACCATTTGGTCATTTCCATAGCGGTAATATCCAATCCATCTTTCTGATACCCTCTGGCCATTGCAAAATACAAATCCAGTTCTGTGTTGTTTGAGTTGAGGATCACATCGTGATAGCGCTCCGGTATCACACCCAGTGTTAAGCTCATGTCCAGGATCTGATCATAAAATGAAAAGTCATTGGATGGGATCAGGTGAATACCTGCATCTTTTTGCAATTGCCAATTTTCGAAGCGTATGTTTTTACCAACATGCACCAGATTTTTTTGACTGGATCGGCCTGACCAATATAGCTCGCAGGCTTTTTTGAGTTCTCTGTTGCTACCAATTCGCGGATAGCCAAGATTGTGTGTTTGCATTGCATTTAACTTTTTAGTGAATAAAAAATAGTTAAAGTTCCATGCTGAACCCTCAATGTTTTGCCAATAAAAACGGATGAAAGAAAAATGTGCTGCACATAAAAAATGGATAGACCTCTGCAAGAAATCTATTTTCATGAATGACACATCTACCTGACCTGAGCTTTGATTCGCGAAAGCATTGTCAATTCGGTAAAGGCAGGTCTCCTGACTTGTAACATTTTTACCAATCCTTCCCATATGCTGTGATACAGTGGATATATTCAGGTAAAAAATAAGCGTTACTCACAGTTGCGCGACAGTTCGTGATTTGAACACGATTCCCTATTAATCTACAATTAAGTAAAACCTTTTCCGGTTGATGAAGAATAAAGTAAAGAACAATCGAGACAAATGTAAGTAATAAATTGATAGGAATATAATTTGATTTTGATCTGCGTTTTAATTAAGAGCGAACGATTTGTTTTTTATGGTGACCTACAGTCCCGCTTTACACTACAATCGGCTAATAAAAAGTACATCGCACGGGTTCAGCTCAGACTTGCTTTTGCTTTTATACTTGCTCTTGCTCTTGCTCTAAATCTGTTTATGTTCATCAGTTAATACCAAGTAAAATATGCTCAACTTCTTCCAGCAGATTTACCTCTGTACACATATCCGCTAATTTCAGCAGCTCTGTGTAATTTAAAATCAAACAGGAATTGGAGGTCGGTAAAGGCACATGGATAATTTTCTGATGATAAAAACCATCGTGCGGAAAAAAAAGGATTTGATCTGATACTTCCTCTTGAAACGCTTTTAATTCATTCGCAGATAAATTGACGAGGGTCGTTCCAAATGCCAGTCGGTATTTTTTACAATCATTGCAACGGATAATGTATCCGCTTTCAGTATGGGATAACAATTTGTGGCTGTTCATAAGGCGTTTGTTTAGAATAATTCTAAATTATGATATGCAAACGTCCGGCTTTGAACTATGCGAATCAATACCGTGTGGGTAGTAATTTGACTACCTCGAATACGGTAGTGCAGTTAAAAAGCAAGTTGTTACGCGAATGTGTTATCCTTATAATAAAGCGAAAGAGGAAATATGCTTAAAAAAAGGTATTTTAAGCCCCTGTATTGTTTACATGTTTAAAGTATCTGACTGATAATGTATGTTTAAAAATTTGAATGATCGTTCTGGTATATTTAAAAGAATAATCAATTTTTCTATTGCGAATGAAAAAGATACATTTTCGTTAGAACAAATTACATCGGATACTTTTTTATTTTCTGCCGCAATTGTATCCGTGCTCAGTTGTATTATCAACTTTTGCGAAGGCTTTCCTTTAGTAGTAAATTTATTTACTGTTTTTTCTTCCCTCGTATTGATGTTTTTATACTACTTGTCAAGGTTTCGCAAGTATTACAACATTTGGCTATCGTCCACTACCGTGTTGGTATTACTTTCCCTTTCCTGGTTTATGAATGGAGGTGGTGTTGGTTCTGTGTCTTTTATGTACCTGTGTACATTGATGATCCTAAATTTTATTGCCAGCTCCAATCAGCAAAACAAATTATTTATCATTGTTTTACTGGATGTCATTGTCTTGTACATAGCCGATTATTTTTGGGGAGATGTATTGGTTCATCATTACCCGGATACAAGAACGCAGTACTTTGATATTGCTTTTGTTTTTATGCTCATCTTATTTTGCGTTTTTTTTTCAACGAGATATATCAAACGGGCCTATGAAAAAGAAAGAAATTTAGTTAGGGAAAAAACAAAGGAATTGGAGATTTCCAATGAAAAAAGAACCAATGTATTTATTAACCTCGCACATGAAACAAAAACACCGCTAACTTTGATAACCAATTACCTGGAGGACTATATGCGGAAGAATGGAAAACAGGAGGACGAGGAACTCAATTTATTAAAAAAATCAATTGATAGTTTGACCAAAGATGTGATTAACTTTTTTGATATGGAAAAAATTCAAAAAGGTGTTAGCATCTATAATCACAACAGTCTAGCTGATTTTAGTCAGACATTGATTAACTGCATCCGCTTATTTGCAGTTATTGCAGCAAAGAAACAGATTGAGATTGTTCAGGAAATCTCAGAAAAAATTTATGTAAAATCAGATCCGAACGCACTTTTACGAATCATCAATAATTTAATAGAAAATGCAATCAAGTATACACCTGATGGGGGGCGTATAGAAATTCGTTTGAAAAAGGAAGATAAAAAGGCCATCCTATCGGTGAAGGATAATGGTATTGGAATTCCGTTTTCATTGCAAGAGAAAATTTTTGAACCTTATTACCAAATCAATTCCCAAAAGGCAAATTTTCAAGGTATAGGATTAGGGCTTTCAATTGTAAAAAGGACAATTGTGGAGTTGGGAGGAACGATTGAAATAGAAAGCAATCCGGATAAAGGAACGGGAACGCAAATGAATGTTTCTCTTTTAACTTTTGAAGAAGGTGAGGAGTTCCATTTGAAAGATGCAGATATAGAACCCTTTTATTATGATGTTCCTACTATTAATATTCCTGCTCAAATGTTTGATGAAGAAAAGTTCAGCATTTTAATTGTGGAAGATGACATCGCTTTGTTAAATTATATAGCTGGTTACTTACAAAAAAACTACAATATAATTTATGCCTTAAACGGCGAAGAAGCCGTTGAAAAACTAAAAAAAATCACGCAAGTTGATTTAATAATTTCGGATTTAATGATGGATAACGGAGATGGGTTTTTCTTATACAATTACGTATTAACCACAAAAAAACTGAGCCACGTTCCGCTCATATTTTTGACAGCCAATCATTCCAATGATTCCCGGATGCAGGGGTTGACGATGGGAGCCATTGATTACATCAGTAAACCGGTTTATATAGATGAGTTGAATAAGAAAGTCAATTCTGTATTGAATAGTTTTGTAAATCAACGAAATGCAATTCTTACGCACGCCTACAATTCCATATTGATAACTAAAAAAAATAGAGAATTACCAATTGAAAACCCGGTGAGCGGATTTGAATCGAATTGCGTAAAATATACTTTAACCGCAAGAGAAATTGAAGTGATCCGGTTGCTGGCGGAGGGAAAAATTACCAAGGAAATAGCAGGCAAATTGCACATCTCCGTTGATACGGTTAAAAAGCATATCCAAAATTCTTATGATAAAGTAGATGTCGGCAATAAATTCGATTTACTAAAGAAGTTAATGAGTTAGTATTTGTTAACTAAAGATTATGATTGTGCTGCTGTGTAAACTTTTTCTTTCCTGCACTCGTATCGGTGTTCTGATCACATACTAAAAAGTAAAACAACATCCCCCTGTTCCGATTACTGTGCGCACAAGTATTTGGAAATGAAAAATATCACATCTTTCAGGACTATACGATAAAAAAAACGGTTATAGCATTTTGTTAATTCTTTTTTATAATTGGAAAAAAAGGTTAATTTAACGGCGTTTTGTATTCTTAAGGGATAAAAGAATTAAGCAAAAAAGGGTAAAAAATCACTACATCAGATAATGGTAAAAAGATTACGAAGCCGTTTTAGCTGGTTTAACAAAGCATTCAGGTTTTTTCTTACCGATGAAGCGCATGATATTTCATTAGAAAAAATCAACTCCAATACCTTTTTATTTGCAGGGTCTTTAATTTCCATTTTAAGTTGCATTTTTAATTTCATTGAGGGGTTCAGTGTAATCCTGAATATCTTCACAATCATCTCTTCTTTATTACTCATCTTTTTATACTACTTATCCCGATTCAGGAACTATCGGAATATCTGGTTATCCGCTACCACTGTATTATTGCTGCTTTCTATTTCCTGGTTCATGAACAGTGGCGCCATTGGGTCGACATCATTTATGTATTTGTTTACGGTGATCATTTTAAACATCATTGCCAAACCTAGTCAGCAGGATGGATTGTTCATACTTGTATTATGCAATATAGCAGCGTTGTTATTAGCGGAATATTTTTATGGATACGTTCTTATTCATCCTTATGCAAATGTGAGGGCTTATTACAGCGATATCGTATTTGTGTTTATTCTGATTTTATTAGGTGTATTCTTCACCACCCGTTTTATAAAACGTTCATTTGATGATAGCCGTAACCTCGTGAATCAACAAAAAACAATCATTGAAAAACAAAACAAAGAACACCTCGCTAGTTTGACGTATGCCTCGTATTTGCAAAAGAAAATTATACCGGATGAGCATAAATTATGCATGTTGTTCAGTGACTATTTTGTTCTGTTTCAGCCAAAAGATATTGTAA
>DASRRA010000022.1:0-4538 GCA_035696085.1 Bacteroidia bacterium
ATTCGTTGACATTAAAAGATCTCATTCTAAAAGGAAGGGAAAATGAAACAGCTGCTTTGACGAAGGCGATGCAGCTGGTGTTTGAGGATCGAGTATTTGTGTATAATAATAAAACAGTTGTGTTTGATTAAATAAGTTTTCTCTAAAACCTAAGTGCCTACGGTGTGTGCTGAAGCCAAGCGAAAGCATATGGTGTAACAAAACCTGTAGGCACTTTTTTAATGATTGATATTAATCTTTTTTGTGATCGTTTCGTTGTCTGACTCCAGCTGTATAAAATAAATACCATTTGCTTCAATGGTGCTGGTATTAATCGGATGCGCTTGTGGACCACTCATATAATTTTCCTGGTACACAACTTTACCAACGACGGAATAAATCTTAACACTCACATTTCTGTTTCCATTTTGAGGCGTAAGTACATAAAGAACATCATTTGCCGGATTTGGATAAATTTGAACGCCTGTTTTTAATGTGGCCGTAGCTATACCCATCGGGCCACAATGCAAGAAAGCAGCTTCAAGGAAAACACCTGAATCATAAGAACCATCTGCTACGTCTGCAACAAGAATTTTTAAATGATAGGTGCTGGATGGTGTCACTGCACGTGTTGCTGTTAAAGGCTTAGTATATCCATTATACTGAAGAACAGTTCCATTCGTATTGTCAATAAAGTAATCCGGTCCGCCATCTTTTGCGTTTACTGCTATGTTTTTGCTGCCATTTATACCGGGGCCACTAATAAAAAAAGCGACTACATCGGAGAATGTCTTGTCAACATAGTCGGGGTATTCTTCTGAGCCAAACACATATTTTATTTTAAGGGAGTCGCAGGAAGGTATAAAATCGAATTCCAGTGCACATCCATCATAGGTTGTCACATTGAAGGTGGTATCTGCTGTTGCATCACCAGGTGTGCCGTTAACAAAAGTAGCGCGTTTGTTATTGTTCGGACCTTTCGCAATTGTTGCACGACCTGTTGTTAAAAGAATGCCTTTTTCGAATATCGTATTCGAAGAACTTGTAAACGTAGCAGCAGCTCCTGGGGCACAGGTTAATTTTGCATTTGAAACGTTAAAACCGGATCCAACAATTGTATTCACCAATTGTTGAGCAGAAACCGTATCGTTAATGGCTAATTGCGCAAATAGCGGTGAAGTAAGGAGAAATAAACCCATCAAAAAAGCGAATGATTTGATGCGGAACGGATGGGTGATCAGGAAGAATGAATGTAAAAGTCTTTGCATGTAATATGTGTTAAGTTGGATAATAATTCCTTAAGACAAAAGTAGTTCCTTCAAATCATCGTTGTGTAATTTAACTACTGGTTTTTATCTAAAGGTATGTTTGAATAAGTAAACGGTAGAAGACAGAAACCTTACAAGAATTGTTACAAGAGGAATTGAACTATTTTGAAAAAAGGGTTGGAAAAGTGGAGCATCATTAATTATACTTAATTTGATTTCTATTTGACATAATATTAATTATAAGACACGGTATACGGTTTAAATAGGCCGTAAACATGGGATTTCTTGTTTTTAGCAGTCTATAAAACCGATTGCCCTGATTCTTAGCCATTAAAAAAACCCCACCATTTTCTGGCGAGGTTTTCTATAAAGTAGCTTTAAAATTTCCATTAGAATTATCTTTTTAATTTGCGAATATCATACGCTTGGATTCAATCTTTTTTCCGTCTACAATCAGCGTATAAACAAATGTTCCGCTCATATGGTAACCATGGTTATACATCACCTCATTTACTCCATCTTTTAATTCTATTGGAAGTTTTTCAACGAGTTTTCCAGAAATATCATGAATAGCGATATATGCATTTTTATATTCTATATGGCTGTTGATCAATACGCTGATAGTTGTTGCCTCGTCAAAAGGATTAGGTGCATTTTGAAGCAATTGTATCGCATTAGTTTGAGCACTCAGCTCATTTATGCCAACTAAGTTGAGCATTTCCTCCCTTGAAAATAAACTTTCCACACCGTTTGCATCAACAGCTGCTACACTTACGATATACGTATTCGGAGTAGAAAATTTAATTGTATCATGCAGAGAGCCTGCTCCGGTAAATGTATACACCGAGTCCCAATCATTGGTGGTGGTGCGGACTCCAACCCGGTATTTCAAATACTGGGTTTGTGCCGTAATTTCAATATACATCTTATCAGCATTATTGGACGTTAACTTAAAGTCTGGTGTCTTTGGACCCAAGGCCATCATCGCTGCAGCATTTCCATTAATTACAGCATTTCTGCCCAGGTAATTAAAATCCACAAAGAAGCTGTCCAGTTTCATATCGTTATTTGTATCCACGCCCAAAATATCATCGGATGTATGCTGACGATCCGTATAACCTGTTGCAGACACATCTGCATTTCCGTGTTCATTGGCAGAAGTAAAACGCATGGCTGTAAATGAACGGCTTCTGAATGGTATATGATCCCCGGACCTGCCGGTACGATCTTCGGGCGTCATGATATTGATGCCCATTGGAACCAATGCATATGGCCGTATCATTTCCTTGTATTCCAATTTAATGAATCGGGCCAAGCCTTTGTGAACCGAGTTAAATGTCCCCGACGAGAACAAACGAACATGGGTACTATCAATATTACCAATCCCCGGGCAGCTTGGCGGCGATGACGTTTTTCCGCAAATCACACCACCAATTACATCGTTATTCATTACACCCTTTATTTTTACTTTCTTTTGCTCGCAATACATCGCAAACGCAGCAGCCCCGCCTAATTCTTGTTCTTCACCAATAGTCAACAGAAAAACGATGGTGCGATCAAATGTGTATTTACTCATCACCCTGGAAAGCTCTAATACCAGAGCTGTTCCGCTGGCATTGTCTTCCATTCCTTCTGCAATACAAGCGGTATCGCATACATCTTTACATCGTGTGTCGATGTGACCTTCAATAATAATAACCGATTTGTCCGTTGTATCATTCCCAGGCAATACTGCAAAAATATCTTTATGATGGGTGATCGAAGCCGGGCAACTGGAAAACGATAGATCGAACGCTAAATAAGAAGTGATCAAACGGTTTTCATTTTGAGAGCTGAATTGCTGAAACTTTCCTAAAGCCCATTTTCGCGCAGCACCAATGCCGTGAATAAGTGAAGTTGTGTCGGAAACTGAATTCCGGGTTTTAAATGTGCGCATGGCATCCAAATACGAATGCAATGAATCCGACGAAACCCTGGCGTTAATTTCTTTGCTGATAATCGAAGGATCCTTGATGATTGTACTAG
Source organism: Bacteroidia bacterium (assembly GCA_035696085.1). Classification (GTDB taxonomy): domain Bacteria; phylum Bacteroidota; class Bacteroidia; order 2-12-FULL-35-15; family 2-12-FULL-35-15; genus 2-12-FULL-35-15. The sequence goes on from DASRRA010000022.1 coordinate 3,273, forward strand.
CTTTATAGGTTACCGGATCGTAATTTCCAAGCATGATCTGTTCGGCAGCCGGGTTTGTCACAACCCTATTGATTTGCGCATGGGTAGTGGAAAAAAATACCAGCAAACTAACTAATAAAAGTAATTTTTTTTTCATGGGGCTAAAAATTTAGATTGAATTAGGGAGCTATGGGTGTAATTGAGACTTTTATTTGGGTAACAAATGTAAAAAAGGGAATGTAAATTCAAATTTCTTTATACAAATAAATAAAAAAAGCCCCGCCAGTTTCCTAGCGGGGCCTTTTTTATGAAAATCAATTTTTATTTATCTAATACAAATTTCCGAACAGCTTGTTCAGTACCTGATTGAAGTTTTATGAAATAAACTCCATTTGATTCCAGGTTGCTGAGATTCACTTGGTGTACCTGTCCGTTATTAGAATACATTTCCGTATATACCAATTGACCAATTACTGAATACACCTGGATAGTCACTTCTTTGTTTCCAGCAGTCGGTAATTCAACAAAGATGGACTCCTTGGTTGGGTTCGGATAAATACGAACCAGTTTATCTAATTCAGAAGTGTTAATTCCAAGTGTAAATGAATGGATTTCAGACACTACGGAACATTTACCGTTAGAAACCATTACCGTGTAATTTCCATTTCCATTTGGCGTATAGGTTTGGTTGGTCGCACCAGCGATCATTTTACCAGCGTTATACCATTGGTAGGTTATACCAGGACCAGATACAGACGCTGTTAACACTTTATTGTTTTCTGTAATGGTCGGTTTGTCCACGTCCGGATTAACAGTTGCGATTACCTCTACACGTGAACTGTTACAACCAGCTGTTTGTACTTCCCAATCGTAGAAGAAATAATAACAGCCAGGAGTTGTTGCAGCATAATCCGATTCAGTAATGCTAAGGACGCCTGATAATGTATACGGATAAGTTGCCTTCCCATCGTTGGAACGGTATAAGTCAATTAAATTGCCGCCCATTTTGATATAATATTGTGTTCCAGCAGGTAAGTCAAAGTCAAGTGAAACTCTACTTTCACCATCAGGCACATTCACAGTTTTTGTTTTTACAACTGTACCTGCATTGTCAAGTACATCGAATTGTCTGTCGCCAGCACCTTTAGCATATACTTTAACGCTTTTCAAAACACAAGCAGCTAATACATCGAATTTTAATCCACGGTCAGTACTTGTAGTTGCACTGTAATAACCACCTGTAAGTGAGTTATCTGTCGCACCTACTTTTCCTGTCGGACCGGCGGT
>DASRRA010000023.1:0-8740 GCA_035696085.1 Bacteroidia bacterium
GTATTTACAATGGTGTACATTATCCGGCTGATATTGCTGTGGGCGCTCTTGTGGGGATTATTATAGGTTGTGTTATGTATAAATTGTATCGATGTGCCAATCGTAAGTTATTAACCCAATAGTAACCCGACAGGTTTTCAAACCTGTTGGGTTTGGCAAATAATTGATAATTTTAAAACTAGAAGCAAGCTGATAAAATCAACCCAACAGGTTTGAAAACCTGTCGGGTTATTAAGCAAATAAAAATGAGCATTTCATTTTCCTTTACCGAAAAAGAAAATCAACCTTCCTTTATGTACTTCATGCGATGGTTGCTTGTTTGTATTTGTATAGGATTGGCAGCCGGAATAGCATCCGCTGTTTTTTTAGCGTCGCTGGATTGGGTTACACAGTTTCGTGAATCACATGTAATGATCATTGCCTTTTTACCAGTAGCCGGTTTGCTCATTGGTATGCTTTATTATTATTATGGCAACAGTGTGGTAAGAGGAAATCATTTGCTTTTTGAGGAGATCCATTATCCTCAGAAAACATTGCCCTTTATCATGGCTCCGTTTATATATCTTACAACAGTTGTTACGCATTTGTTTGGAGGATCAGCCGGAAGAGAAGGCACAGCAGTGCAGATGGGGGGAAGTATGGCCGATCAATTTGCCCGTTTATTAAAATTTAATACGTCTGATCGCAAGCTTATTTTAATTGCAGGTATTGCAGCCGGTTTTTCAGCGGTATTCGGAACACCATTAGCAGGAATTGTTTTTGGTTGGGAAGTAGTAGACATTGGTAAATCAAAAAACAAATCATTTATTCCCAGTGCCATTGCTGCTATTATCGCTGATTTAACCTGTAAACAGTGTGCTATCCAACACACCCCATATAACATTCCTTTCGTTCCCGATTTTAATTGGCAAGGTATATTGTGGGCAGTTTTTGCAGGTATTGCGTTTGGTGTGGTTGCCCGTTTCTTTGTTTGGTCATCACATAAATTAACAGCTCTATTTAGTAAAACAATTACCTATCCTCCTTTACGACCCTTTATCGGTGGAATTATATTGGTCATCTGCATTTGGAATTTACATACTACAAAATATATAGGACTGGGAATTCCAACTATTGTGAATTCATTCCAGGAGTCACACATCGAGTTTGATTTTGCAATTAAATTAATGCTTACCGTATTAACATTATCTTCAGGATTTAAAGGCGGAGAAGTAACACCTTTATTTTTTATTGGAGCTACGTTGGGAAATGCGCTGGCTGCATTTATATTTTTACCCACAGGATTGTTGGCAGGAATGGGTTTTGTGGCGGTGTTTGCAGCTGCATCGAATGCACCTATTGCCTGCATCATTATGGGAATGGAATTGTTTGGCAGTGATTGTGGCGGTTACCTGGCAATTGCTTGTTTGTTTGCTTTTTTTGTTTGTGGCAAAAATAGTATCTATAATTTTAGAATGAAATAAATAAAACGATTGATATGGGAAAAGAAATATTAAAACGACTTTTTTTTACATTCATTATTTCATTTGCGATTTCATTTGCTTTCGTCTGGGTAAATTATGAAGAAACAACTGGGTTGGAGGCCAGACAAGCTGTATTTTTATCAGTATTAATAAATTTCGCAATCAACATCTTAAATCTAATTTTATCTCTAACCGCATTTCTAAACATAAATAAAAAAATTCGTGAAAACATAGTAACGAGTATGTTGTCATTTTTGCTATTACCTTATGGACTTTTTGTTTCACTATTTATTTTATTTGTAGTAAGCAAAAGCGAAAATAGTACAATAGAAGATTTTTTATCGGTTAGCAGTCCTTCCATTTTATTTTGCGCCGTGTTATCCTTTCAATTTTACCGATTTCGGAAAGAAGTTAAAAGAGACACAACAATAATATAATTAATATTTTTTGTCTGAAATTGACTCTGGTGTTGTTGAGCTTATGTAGAGTGTCAGTTCGAGCGGAGTCGAGAACTGTAGGGAGCTTAAAAGACACCAATGAAAGCTTACACACAGTTCTCGACTCCGCTCGAACTGACATCATCGCGCATCTGTCACTATTTCAAACAGGTTCTCACCATTCAGCGCAAAAGAAAATTATTTAATATACATCCAACACCAACAATCACATAAAACGTTAATTTAGTACTGAATTGAATTCTTTCAATCATGAAAACAATATCCCGTCTCATCATTATATCACTTTCTATTGTCTTTTTTTCTTCCTGGGGAACATTTGGGCACGAACATATTAACAGAGCAGCAGTATTGGCACTTCCTGACTCCATGCGTCATTTCTTTTTCAATCACATTGATTACATGACGCAGGAATCTACGGTTCCTGATCTTCGGAAATATACCATGCTCGATAAAACAGAAACACCAAGGCATTACATCGACCTGGAAAAATTTGGAGCAATAGATAGCATTCCAAGAAACTATGCAGAAGCTGTATTGAAATACAAACCGGAATTTCTCAACGAATTTGGCATATTGCCCTGGTATATCCAGGACATGATGGAAAAATTAACAAAAGCATTTAAAGGAAAACGAAAGACAGAAATCCTTTTTTTAGCAGCCGACCTGGCGCATTACTTAGGTGATGCGCACATGCCCTTACATACAAGTTTTAATCATGATGGACAGTTAACCGATCAAAGGGGAATACATGCCTTGTGGGAATCGCGTTTACCGGAAATGTTTGGATCCAATTATAATTATAAAATTCCTCCTGCAACTTATATAAAAGATATACAAAAAAATACCTGGGAATTGATCTTACATTCCTTTAAACTGGCCGACACGGTATTATTGACAGATAAACAGTTGAGGGCTCAATTGGCGAAGGAAAAGATTTTCAAGTTAGATGATAAAGGAAACATCAAAAAAAATAAATTCAATCAACATATTTTTACAGATGAATATGCCGAGCAGTATCACGAAGTATTAAAAGGTATGGTAGAAAATCAGATGCGTGCTGCTATTACGTGTGTAAGTAATTACTGGTACACGGCATGGGTCAATGCCGGCAAGCCTGATTTAAGCGATCTGGATCCACCTTATGTTACAAAGCAAAATGAAGAAGATTTGAGTGAAGCTTTACGTGTATTAAAATATGGGAAGCTTCTTGGAATTGAAAGCGAGAAAGAGTTTTAATTTTAAATTAACATCATCATGCTAAAGCGCATTTTTACATATGGTTTTCTTTTTATTATTTCAACGCAAGTAGCACAAACCGTTGAAAGACCAAAATTGGTCGTAGGTATTGTTGTGGACCAAATGCGTTACGATTACATTTACCGTTTCTGGGATAAATACGGTAATTCCGGATTTAAACGTCTGTTGAATGAAGGCTTCTTTTGCCAAAATACCAATTATAATTACGTGCCTACCTATACAGCACCAGGGCATGCAGCCATATATACGGGCACTACACCTGCTGTAAATGGTATCATTGCAAATGATTGGTTTAGCAGGGAGCAAGGTAAAAATATATATTGTGTGACTGATAACCAGGTGGAGAGTGTAGGAAGCACGGCCGAAGAAGGGAAGCGTTCGCCCAATAATTTATTGACAACAACCATTACGGATGAATTACGAATGGCTACAAATATGCGCTCAAAAGTAATTTCTATTTCATTGAAAGACCGAAGTGCTATCTTACCCGGTGGCCACATGCCCAATGCGTCATACTGGTATGATGGAAGCAACGGGAGTTTTATTTCCAGCACCTATTACATGAAAGAATTGCCGAAATGGTTGCAGGAATTCAATGCACGCAAGCTGGCGCAAAAGTATGTGAGTGAAGATTGGAAAACACTTTTGCCAATTGATCAATATACAGAGAGTGGGCCGGATGATTATGCAGTTGAAGAGAAATTTACAGGAGAGCAAAAACCGGTGTTCCCGCATGCAATATCCAGTTTAATGGCTGCAAATGGCGGGTTATCCATCATCCGGAGAACACCATTTGGAAACGCACTCTTAAAAGATTTTGCAATAGAAACGATTACTTCTGAGAATTTAGGTAAGTCGGACGCTACAGATTTTATAGCGATCTCCTTTTCTTCAACTGATTATGTGGGACATTCTTATGGGCCAAATTCCGTAGAGCTGGAGGATACCTATTTGCGACTGGATACAGAGGTTGCGGAACTCCTCAATTTTGTTGATGCACAAGTTGGTAAAAAAAATGCATTGGTATTTTTAACAGCCGATCATGGGGTGATGGGTATACCTAAATACCTTCAGGAATCAAATATTCCAGCCGGATATGTGGATGAAAAAAAATTAACAGATACAATACAACAGTTTTTAATCAAAACGTATAACCTACCACTTTTATCCAAATATTTTAATCAGCAGGTATACCTGGATCGTAAAACAATTGAAGCAAAGAAATTAAAATTAGAAGAGGTACAACGAGGTGTTGCGGATTTTTTGCAAACACTTCCCTACACAATGGAAACACTTACGGCTACTGAGTTAATGCTTAATTCCTATACAGAAGGAACAAAAGCATTTATGCAAAAAGGTTTTAATGCTAAACGTTCGGGAGATGTATTGATCAATTTTCTGCCTGGATATGCTGGTTATCATGCAACAGGAACTTCACACGGTTCACCCTTCTCTTATGATACGCACGTGCCTTTAATTTTTTATGGTTGGAACATTTCGGCAGGAAGCACTGTAGCACCCGTTGCGATAACAGATATTTCACCAACGTTAGCGATGTTATTGCATATTCAGTTTCCAAGCGGTTGCACAGGCCAACCGATTCAGGCAGTTTTCAATAAGTAATTTTAGCCAACAAATCCGTTCTTACTGTGGGCTCCGTCACAAAAAGGTTTGTTGGCGGAATGTCCACAGCGACAAAGGGCTGTTTTTCTATCAATCGTTTTCTGATTACCAGCTGCATCCTTAATTACCACACTTCCATGAATTAATAAAGGACCATTGGCTGCTATTTCGATAATTGGATAAGTTGACGATTGTTCGGAAGAGGAAATATCTTTAATACTTAACGCACCAGAAGGACAATCATTTACTTGCTCCCGAATACGCTCTGAAGATGCACCTTTCATATTGATCCAGGGACGAATACTTGGATCAAAAACTTCCCGCAATTCTTTCCAGCATTTTTTCGAATGGATACACACATGCGGTTTCCATACCACCGTGATATCATCGTTGCTATATGTTTTTGTTAATTCCTTCTCCATAAGTCATCAATTTATTATTTCATTTTATCAAACGCCTCCGCAAACCAAAGCAACTCTTTTAATAGCGCCCCCGCTTTTTTATCAGTTGCTTCTTTATTCACTACTGCATTTCCCTTATCATCAAAACTGTTCTGTACTGTAGGAACAGGAAATGGAGGAAACACCGGAACCGCACGTATTTTTAAAAACACGGTTTGAATCAAAGATAGCGCATTCACACCCGCAAATCCTCCGGATGAAACACTTGCCAACCCAATTGGCTTGTGGTACCATTCATCGTATAACAGGTCAATTGCATTTTTTAAACTGGCAGAATAGCCACCATTGTATTCGGGGAATACAACAATTACAGCACTGGCGTTTTTAATTTTTTCAGAAAACAGTTTTTCTTTTGGGCCAGGGTTCGGTGTATGCGAAAGTCGTTCTTCCAGCACAGGAAAATTAAATTCTTTTAGATCTAAAATTTCGCAGGTTGCTAATTTGTTTTCGTTAATATACTTTTCAAAGTATAACGCTACTTTATGACTCTGGCGGCCAATTCGAACACTGGCTGATATAATGGCGATATGTGACATAATATTAAAAATGTTTTGGTTTTAAACTGATTTTAGTATCGTTTCAACTTTTCCCAACATCTCTTCCGTGAAATCCAGGTGTGTTACAAAACGAATGGCTTGTTTTCCAAAGCCTGAGCTTTTGATACCGGCAGCTGCGAGTTTTTCAACATACGCCTGAGGCTGTATATTTTTATTCAGGTTAAAAATAACAATATTGGTATATACCGGAATGACGTTGTCTACATAATCCAGTTTGCTGATGATTTTCTCCAATTGTTTCGCACGTTGATGATCTTCTTTTAAACGTTGTACATGATTGTCGAGTGCGTAGATACCTGCAGCAGCAAGGTAACCAGCCTGACGCATACCACCACCAAAAACTTTACGAACACGACGCGCTTTGCGAATAAATTCCTTATTACCTAACAGTAGCGATCCAACTGGCGCGCCCAATCCTTTGGATAAACAAATAGAAACCGAATCGAATAGTTTTCCTATATCGGCGGGTGTATAATTATTTTCTACGATGGCGTTGAAGATACGGGCACCATCCAAATGGTAATTCAATTGGTGCTTTTTACAAACTGCTGCCAGCTCCTTCATTTGTTCAAGAGAATAATAACTACCACCGGCCTTATTACCAGTATTTTCAATGCTTACCAGTGTAGTGCGGGTCATCCAGTCGTAAGTAGGTTTTATGTTTTCTACAACTTGTTGTGCAGAAATGCGTCCTTCCTCACCTTGTATGAGCTGTGCCTGAACACCAGAGTTGGAGGCAATACCACCTCCTTCATAATTATAGATATGAGAAGTTACATCACACAATACCTCATCACCGGGCCGGGTATGCACATTAATAGCAATTTGGTTGGTCATGGTGCCGGATGGGCAAAACAAAGCGGCTTCCATGCCAAAAAGTTTTGCTGCCTTTTGTTCCAAAGCATTTACTGTTGGTTCTTCTCCAAACACATCATCTCCAACTTCTGCTTTAAACATAGCCTCTAACATGGCTTTGGTGGGCTTTGTGACCGTGTCACTTCTTAAATCGATAATCATATGCTTTAAATTTTATAATTTTCTGGCAATCATGAGTCCATCACGAATCGGCAACAGCTGGTGTTCAACACGTTTATCGGCGTGTACTTTTTTATTAAACTCATCAATCAACACCGTTTCTCTGTCGTTGTTGGCTTGCGTGTCTAATACTTTTCCGCTCCAAAGTACATTGTCGGCAATTATGTGTCCACCTTTGCTAACCTTGTCGAATACCATATCGTAATAGGTAGAATAATTTTTTTTATCTGCATCAATAAAAACAATATCGAATGTTTCCTTTATGGTTGGAATAACAGCTAGCGCATCACCAATATGAAAATTTATTTTGTTGGCTAAACCGGCTTCCTGGAAAAAGGAGCGAGCCATTTTCTCCAGTTGTTCATTGCTGTCGATAGTATGTAATTTTCCTCCTTCTTGTAAACCCTGAGCAAGGCATATGGCTGAATAACCAGTATAGGTACCTATTTCCAGGATTTGCTTGGGGCGAATCATTTTGCTGATCATGCTCAGGAAATTTCCTTGCAGGTGTCCTGACAACATGCGTGGGCTCAGTACTTTTAAATGCGTTTCACGATTTAGTTTTTTCAATACATCGCTTTCAGCCTGAGAGTGTGATAAAGCATATGCTTCAATTTTTTCATCAATAAATTCCATGGAGGGTATTTTTTCAGAAAACGAAAATACGCAAAATTTTAAAATGGAATTTGGAAAGAACCCCGAGAACTTATTCTTCTGTACCGATAATTTCCTGAACCCTTCCAACCTGGCGATTGTCTAAGGTTACTTTAATCCCGCGTGAATGAAAGGCTGCGCTTGTTAGGATCCACATCACTTTACCACGTGTTCGTTTTCCCGTCCGTTGATCTTTTTTTAGAACAACATCTACGACCATTCCTAATTTGATGTTTTCACGGTACATGTTGGGTGTACGTGGAGCATTTAGATTCATGGGGCAAAAGTAAGGAAAATTTCACACTTGCCCGCGCTGACCTCACCCCCGGCCCCTCTCCTAAAAAAAGGAGAGGGGGACTGTAAGTTTTCCTTAGTCACATTTTGTAAACATTTTAACAATAAATATCGAGAGTAATTTCAGCGGGATGAAAATTAAATAGGGGGCAAATTTTATTTCTTAGTCACCCCTCATCCCTTTTCAAGGAGAGGGGCTGGGGGTGAGGTCAGCGCGGGTATTCCACCCTTACATGATAAATATTCATCAACTTCTTTTTGAATATTTTTTTAAGTGTATTGATGTCTTTAAAAGTAATATCGGCATTTACAAACTGGTTTTGTTCAATTTGTGAATTGATGATGCGTTCAACCAGGTTGTCGATGCTTTCTACATCGTAGGTTTTTAAACTTCGGGATGCCGCTTCTACCGAATCGGCCATCATGAGTACAGCTGTTTCTTTTGAAAAAGGAATAGGGCCCGGATAATGAAAACGGGATTCATCGATCGGCTCATGTGGGTATGCTTTTTTGAAAGATTGATAGAAATAGGCGGCGATGGTAGTGCCGTGGTGTGTACGGATAAAGTCGATAATCTGCTCGGGCAGGTTACTTTTTTTAGCAATTTCAATTCCCTTTATAACGTGGCTAATGATCAACGCAGCACTTTCATCATAATTCATTTCATCGTGTGGATTCATGCCACTTGCCTGGTTTTCGATAAAGTACATAGGCATTTCCATCTTACCAATATCATGGTACAAGGCACCTGTTCGCACCAGTAAAGCATTTCCACCAATCACATACATGGCCTCTTCGGCAATGTTAGCTACCTGGAGGGAGTGCTGGAATGTACCCGGGGCTCTGGAAGCCAATTCACGCAACAGTTTACGGTTGGTGTCAGATAATTCCAATAGGGACACATCAGAGATAAATCCGAATAATTTTTCAAACACGAA
>DASRRA010000024.1:0-6478 GCA_035696085.1 Bacteroidia bacterium
TCAAACGCAACATGCGCATCGCACGTTATGTTATTTATCGGGAAACAATCATTGATAAATCTGATATTTTATGGACCTTTTTGGGTGGTTTCTTTGGAATAGGAATTATTGGTTTCATAAGTTCCCGCTACTTTACAGCCTACGACAATCTTTTCTTAATTGGCTCCTTTGGTGCTTCTGCGGTACTTGTGTATGGTGCTACCAATAGTCCTTTAGCACAGCCTCGCAATTTAGTTGGCGGACATGTAATCAGCGCATTGGTTGGTGTCACCATGCATAAACTAATCCCGGGTGAAATATGGTTGTCCTCTGCATTGGCTGTTTCTTCTGCTATTGTATGTATGCAAATCACAAAAACGGTGCATCCTCCTGGAGGAGCAACCGCATTAATTGCTAACATCGGATCTGAGAAAATAAAAGCGCTTGGATTTATGTATGTGGTATCACCTGTATTTACAGGTGTCATGATCCTTCTGGTCGTGGCCCTGATCTTTAATAATATTCCCCGAAACAGACGCTATCCCTATAAACGTCCCAAGCAAAAAATATTAAGAAAACTATTTAATCGAAGATTAAAATACGAATCTTGATTTATAATGCGACCCCAGCGGGGTCGAACGTGTATAGAAAAATACGCACAAACATAAATGCCGACCCCGGAGGGGTCGTACACTTAACGCTTTTCAAAAAACTAAAATGTTTTATGGATTTGTTCGAACCCTCTGGGGTCGCAAATTGTTGCATTGACCGTTGCTATAAACGTTTGACCCCTCTGGGGTCATGAAATTAATCGAATCGTTTTTCCTCGTTCAGCGTAGAGGGACGATACCTCCTTGCCCCCAGGCCGTCGGCCGTTTTAAACCACTCCTGAATTTTATTTTACCTTCTTAAATTTCTGAATCGTATTACCACGAATATCACCTACATAAATATTTCCTTCATCATCAACTGCTACATCATGGTACCTGCTAACAGGACCTTCCGGCGTACTGCTTTTTCCAAAGCGATGTTCTTCCTGTGCCAATGAATCATACACCATAATATCCGAACCTTTTACAATGGTATCGTTCAGGGTTAGATAGTCCACAGCAATGAGTTTGTTCACACGTTTATCAAACGCAACCGAATAAATAGCGCCCTGGTTTTTATTATCCCATGTTTGCAAAAATTTACCATCGGGTGAAAAGCTTTGCACACGACTGTTTTCACGATCCGCCACATATACATTTCCTTTTTCATCCAAACTGATTCCATGTGGTAAATTAAATTCTCCGGGTTTGTTTCCTTTCTTTCCCCATTCAAACTGGTAATGACCAGTTGCTGAAAATTTAACCACGCGATTATTTCCATAACCATCACTCACATAAAAAGAACGATCAGCAGCAACAGCTACATCGGTTGGTAGATTGAAATGCAGAGAATCATCACCTGCTACTTTTTCTATGCCCAGTTTCATTAACAATTTTCCATGCGCATCAAATTTGAAAACCTGGTGGAGTGCTACATCCGTCACCCAGATATTGTTATCCTGGTCAACCGTTAAACCATGAGGCATGATAAATAGATTGGCACCCCAGGAATCCAGCAATTTGCCGGTGTTTCGATCCAGTTTCAAAATCGTGTTGGCGGTAATAAGTGAATCTGTAAAAGGTTCTCTCCATTTTCGATAAGCCCTGTTGAATACAAAAATATGCTGTTCACTGTCTATGCCTATTCCTGTTGGATTGCCCAACTGGTAGTTTGACCCCAGTTGTGGCCAGTCTTTTACCAGTTCATAAGAGGACGTGGAGCTTTCTTGTTTTTTTTCTTTTTCGGTACCGCATCCGGATAGAAGGATACTTAAGGCAAGCAGAGGAGTCGTTAATTTCACAAGCAATCGTTTATTCATTCAAAAAAATAATTTTCAAGCAATAAAAAATATGAATTCACTCTAAAAAATATTAATGAAGTGCCAATTGTTTCTTTGTAAATACCCTTACCGGGTACCAGGCTGCGAATAAGCCTATCAGCAGCACGATGCAACTGATGATCAACACATCGGAGGATTGTATATCCATTGGATAGGCATCTACAACATAACCTTCACTAAATTTTACAATGGAGAAATGAATTTGTATCCAGCAAATCAGCAAGCCTAATAGCAGTCCCGATGCCGCACCGATAATTGTGATTAGTAAACCTTCCACTAAAAAGATGCGACGGATTAAAAGCATATCAGCACCCATGCTGTTTAAAATGGAAATGTCTTTTTTCTTTTCGATGATCAGCATGGTAAGTGAACCAATTACATTGAATGTGGCCACTACCAATATAAACACAAGGATGATGAATACCCATAATTTTTCTGATTTCAATGTTTTATATAACAACGCATTTTGTTGTTGCCGGTTCTTCACTACATAGCCACTACCCAGCAGTTTAATAATATCAGCTTGTACTTGTTCCGGGTTGCTTCCTTTTTTTAAGCCTAATTCTATGGAAGTAACCTCGTCCTTGTAATCCAGCAATTGCCGTGCGCGGGCAATATCCATAATCACATATTGGTTGTCAAATTCATCGCTGATGGAAAACAATCCGGAGGCATAGCATTTCAGCTCATTTAAACCGTCTTCCGGATTTAAAGAATTGTTTGTTCCCCGTTTGGGTGCATAGATAGAGATAGGCGTGAAGGTATTGTTGGATGTGATATCCAGCATATAAGCGAGCCCTTTTCCAACGACGATGTTGTTTTTTGAAATATCAAAATAACCATCTCTTACTAATGAATCAAAACCATTCATTTGTTGAAATTCCTGGCTTACGCCTTTGATGATGGCAATGGATTGTTTGTCGTTATACTTTAACAAGGCATTGCCTTCCATTACTTCCGTAAAATGAACGACACCAGGAAACTCTTTTAATGCTTGTAGTTCAGGGCGACCTACTTCAAAGGTTTTTCCCTTTTTTACAGTTATTTCAATATCCGGATCAAACGAGTTGTATAAGGATTCTACTAATTTGGATAAGCCGTTAAACCCGGAGAGCACAATCACTAGTGCCATGGTACCAATACAAATACCACCTACCGATATACCCGAAATGATATTGATCGCATTATGCGATTTTTTAGAAATAAGATAACGTTTTGCTATAAAAAAGGGAACATTCATGGGGATTGTGCCGCTTAAGCCCAAAAATTATTTTTTTAAAAGTTCTTCAATACGCATCGCGTAGTCCACCGAATCATCCAGGAAAAAAACCAGGTTGGGTATGATACGAACTTGTTTTTTGATGCGTTCAGATAATTTAAGGCGAATCTCTTTTGTATTATCTTGTATTGATTTTAATAGCGCTTTCTTATCGGGTACGTTGAATAAACTCACATACACCTTCGCTACACCCAAATCCGGACTAACACGTACTTGTGTTACAGTGATCAAGGCATTACCAAATAGCAATCGCGTTTCCCTCTGAAAAATCTCTCCCAGCTCTTTTTGTATTAATCTTGATACTTTTAACTGTCTTGTTGAATCCATTTAACATTATTTTGTAAGCGGTATGTGCTGATGCGGATCAAAATTAACAAAATAACCACTACAAACCGTATATTTGCACCAGATTAGTCAAAAATTAGATGAGAAAATTCTTTGGTGTACTTAAATACGTAAACGGATATTGGAATTATGCAATTCTGAATATTACTTGTAATATCCTTTCTGTTATTTTCTCTTTGTTTTCCATTTCCATGATATTCCCATTTCTGCAAGTGTTATTACTGGGTAACGATGCTGTAGTTGAAAAAACTGTAAAGAATGGAAGACCTGCTTTTCAATTGACGGCAAATGCGATAACAGATATTGTTAACTATCACATTTCTAAAACAATTTACGATCATGGGAAGTTGGAAGCACTCATGATTATCTGTCTATTTGTTGTTGGAAATATTTTTATGAAAAATTTATTTCGTTACCAGGGTATGTTTTTTATTGCTCCCATTCGCAATGGTGTAGTAAAAGATATGCGAAATAAATTGTACGATAAAGTGCTTGATTTACCTTTGTCCTACTATTCTGAAGAACGCAAAGGAGATATTATAAGCCGCATGACTGTTGATGTTCAGGAAATAGAATGGAGTGTGATGCAGTCTTTGGAGATGATTTTCAGAGAACCGATAACGATACTTATTTTCCTGGGCACCTTGGTAGTGATTAGTCCATCGCTCTCTATTTTTGCTTTTGTATTGCTGCCTCTAAGCGGGCTTTTAATTGGTAGAATTGGAAAAAGCTTAAGAAGATCATCGCAAAAGAGCAAAGAGAAAATGGGATTGTTACTTTCCATTATGGAGGAAACACTCGGTGGTTTGCGGATTATCAAAGGATTTAATGCACAAAAGAAAATGTCTGAATACTTTCGCAAGGAAAATCAGGAGCTCAACCATATTTCAGTAAAGGTATATCGCAAAACGGATCTGGCTTCTCCACTAAGCGAATTCATGGGAGTAAGTGTATTGGTGATCATTCTGTATTTTGGAGGAAAACTGGTATTAGGAAATGATCCAACGCTGAATGCATCTTTACTAATTACCTATATTGCTGTTTTTTCCCAATTGCTTGATCCTGCTAAATCATTTACTACCGCTTATTACAACGTTCAAAAAGGAATAGCATCTGCAGAGCGCATTGATAAAATTTTAAATGCCGAAGTGACCATCCGAAATACACCTGATGCCGGTACACTTAAAAATTTTCAAAAGGAAATCGAATATAGAAATGTATCATTTGCTTACCGTGAAGCACAGGTGGGTTGGGTACTCAACAACATCAACCTGAAAATTGCAAAAGGTAAAACCATTGCATTGGTGGGGCAATCCGGCTCCGGTAAAACAACATTAGCTGATATGTTGCCTCGTTTTTATGATCCTTCACAAGGAAGTATTTTAATTGATGGGATTGAAATTAAAAAATTAAAGCTGGAGGATTTACGTGCGTTGATGGGGATTGTAACACAGGAATCTATTTTATTCAATGATACAGTTTTTGGAAACATTGCCTTCGGCATGGAGAACGTAACTGAAGCGCAAGTGACAGAAGCAGCAAAAATTGCGAATGCCCATGAATTTATAGCTCAAATGCCGGAAGGTTATCAAACCAATATCGGCGATCGAGGAAATAAATTATCCGGTGGTCAGCGTCAACGCATCAGCATTGCCAGAGCCGTATTGAAAAACCCACCCATACTCATTTTAGATGAGGCAACCTCTGCGCTCGATACAGAGAGCGAGCGCTTGGTGCAGGATGCCTTGAATAACCTGATGAAAAACCGCACTTCGGTAGTAATAGCACATCGTTTATCCACCATACAACATGCAGATGAGATCATTGTCATGCAAAAAGGTGAACTCATTGAACGCGGTACCCACCTGGAGTTACTTGCCCGCAACGGAACGTATAAAAAATTACACGATTTACAAGCCTTTGTGTAAGCTTAAATAGAGTGTCTAAAAAATATTTTTACAGAGTAGAATAGGGGTAAAGGGGGTAGATGTTTGTCATCTATTTTGTTTAGGCGCTTTGTTTGCTTTATGTAGCCATAAAGAGTTGTTACTGGCCGAAAACAAACATTAAAATGTTTTTTATCCCAAAACAAGTCCTTATATTTGAACATCTAACACTAATACTAATTAAAATACAATACGATGAAAAAAATTTTACTATCACTAGCAGTAACCGTAATAAGCACCCTAGCAGCAAATGCACAGGTAGATTACGGGTTTGAAACTTGGGTACCAGCTGGTTCGGGTTCCACAATAGAGGATCCAAAAGGTTGGGCAAGCTTTAATGTTGTAGCAGCACTTCCTTTAGGAATGCAGCAAACAGTATTTAAAGAAACCACTGCGCCCTACGCTGGTAACGCAGCAGCTAAGATCGTTACTCAACCAGTTCCTGCATTAGCACAAGTGCAAGGATATGATACAGTTGGCCTTTTAATCGTTGGAAAGGTGGATGTTGCTAATCAAAAAATTTATTATGGAACTCCCTATACAGCCCGCAATGCAAGTTTTAAATTTGCAACTAAATATCAACCGGTTGGATTGGATACAGGTTGGGTAGATATTGAGTTGACAAAATGGAATGCGACTAAATCGATGCCTGATGTAATTGCAAAAGGAAAATGGACGAGTTCAGCAACTACCACTGCCTGGACTTCTTACGAAGTAGTATTGACCTACGACCCGGATTTCGCCAATTCAATGCCAGACAGTCTTAGAATAATCGCTTCATCCAGCAGCTTATATCGTCCAAAAGTTGGCAGTACACTTTATATTGATGATATTACTTCCACCGGATGGGTAAGCACAAATGAATTGCCAGGCATTAATAACAACGTAACCGTGTTCCCGGTTCCGGCATCTCAGTCAGTAAGCTTCACAAGCACACTAAATGCAACGATTGTAGAAATTTTGGATCTTGCAGGAAGAAAAGTAGGTAGCTTCCAGATG
>DASRRA010000025.1:0-4925 GCA_035696085.1 Bacteroidia bacterium
AAGAATCTTGCCGTATTATTTCAGCAACATTGACAGACAAATCGTTTACACCTAACTTTTGTATGGTAACCAATGCACCCTTAATGCCAGGTGCTAAAATTGCGATGGCTGCTAAACTTGAAAAAAATGGAGCACAATTACTTGCTGCAACTTTTGAGAAAAACAGGTCCATCACTGACGTATCCATCTCCTTGCGTTTTGCATACGATGTGATTATGCCAGCTGTTGAAGGTGAAATTACGGTTGACTGGGAAAAAGTTGACAGTTTATTTCGTAAAACAAAAAGAGATTATACACACCATGATGTAGATGACGGAACCATGCCTAAAAATAACAGCTTGCATGATGACGTGATTACAGATACCAAGAAAGATTCGCTTTATCAATCTATGAAAAGCTCAAAAGCGGTTGTTGTAAACTTGGGTGTGAAGTACCGTGATGCAAACAATCCGATTGTGCAAAAAGTAATTGAAGCATTCATGGATTATTTTTTAAACTCTATATCTGACAAGCAGTTTTCAGTACCTCAGGAGGGTCAAGAAGTAAAAGATCCGGATGGAAGTAAATATGAACCCTCTGAAGATTTGTACGAGTACCATTTAGACGAAACAAAAATTGCAATTAAAAAAGCGAAAGGAAGGGAAACCATGCGTTTAAATCTGCGCCTGCCTATTCGTGAAGACTGGACTATCACCGAAAACCTTGCATCCTGGTACGACGGCGTTAAAGATAATAAAGCCTGCGTTGGTTCTGTTAATCTAAATGATCCTTTCTTCCAACACCGTGATATCAATTTTATTCTTGACTTAGATGCAAAAGACATTTTTGAACAGGAAGTAAATTACGTAACAGTGAACGTAAGAAAAAAACGCACCACCGGAAATGATTTCAATGATGCCGTTACAATCGACTCTAAATTTCTAAAAGACAAAGGTATCACTGCTCAGGTAACCTATGCGAGAGCGGATGACAAAAACACGGATTTGTATGAATATAAATCGCAGTGGAGTTTACGTGGTGGAAAAATCTGGCCAACCAATCCGGTATGGACAAAAGGAGATTGGCAAGGAGTAACCTTGTACCCTCCTATATACCCAAGAAACATTGAGTTTGAGGCCGACATTGATGCATTAAAGCAAATGAATATCAGTCGTGCTACTTTACAGATACGCTACCGAAAATTCGGACAGGAGTACGAAGACAACATTTCTGTTTCACCAGCCAAAAATGAACCATTGGTGAACAAAATAATTTACACAGATAATGATACGAAAGGATATGCTTATCGTCTTGTATTTAATCATACTACCAAAGGAAAATTAGCTTTGGATTGGGAAGCAAAAATAAACGACAACTATGTATATGCAACAATACCCGATGCATTGAAGGATGAAAATTCGGAAATATTCAAAAAAGCAGTTGAAGCAGGAAAAACAGTAGTTGCTGCAACAACAGAAAATTCAAAAGTGGTAGATGCTACCGCATCTGTTTTGGATTTATTTAAAGATATTTTTGGATCACCAAAAAAGAAATAATACATACACATAAATTAGTTTACACAATCTAACGAGCATAAGCCAAATGAAAAAATTAAAGCTACAAATCAAACTTGTTGTTGTAATGATTGCAAGTTTACCAATACTGAGTGTTGGGCAAGGCGAGACCAAGTTTACACCCCAGATTGTATTGGATAAAGCAGTGAAAGCAGGTGACTTAACTTGTTTTCCGCAAGTGGGAGATAATACCAAATATTATTATTTACCAAACCAACCAAAAATTCAATTGCACGAAGATGGAACACCTGCTTTTTCATTTGTGCGTTTTGTGGAGAACCAACGTTCGGCAGCGGATGCAGCAGAAATAAAAGAAGCCGGAGGCGGGGGAGTTGTTCATGTGCTTTTCGGATTATCCGTATCACCGGAACAACGGAAAGCGGCAGAGCAGGAATTAAGAAGAATTGCTCCATCCGCAACTTTGGTTGGTCCGGTTATTTACCAAAGTGGTACATGTGCATTGGTAACATCACCTCCCGGTGAAGGAGAAAAAAAACAAGTGGTAGGTATCGGACCAGCTCCTGTGATGGATGGTGATTTCGTGGCTGTATCCATTTTGCTTTCTAAAAAAGAATCACAAATATTATGGGCCACTTTTCAAACACCAACTCCTGACTTGAGTTTTACATTTAACATGATGTTGGGTGGCTACAACTCACCGGTAACAGCAAAAGTAACCTTCAACCGGGAACAGATTTATAAAGATTCACATTTCAACCTCGGTGTTGCAACACCTATATTCGGTGCAGAGATCGGAATTATGGTTCAAAATTTAAAAGACAATGGTGCGATTAAAATTGAACAGGTAGGAAGTGATGTGCAAATGGAACGTTTACTTGAATTGATTCAACAAAAATTTACAGAGGAATTTTGTGCGCCAATAGGATCACCTCAGGCACCAAACTTTTCACAACTCGGACAAATCGCGGGAGGAGAACGAAGCTTCCTGGATCGTGCGACTGAAAATTATAACCGCAATGTAACAGAAACCCGCCAGGCAAATGAAGGCATACGCCGTGATAATGCTGCAGAACAAGAGCGTGCACGAGCTGCTGCAAGAACAGATAGAGCAGATGAAAGAGCAGAGGCGGACAGAGCAAGAGGTACATCAACCCCTGGAGATTCAGCTGCACCAAGATCAAGAAGGATTGTAGAAGGAAGCGCTGTAAGAAGTGCTAGCCCTAGTGATAAGCCTGCTACCACCATTCCTCCTTATGTACCGCAAATGCAGGAGCAACGTTCACAACCAATGTTATATGCAATGGCTTCTTTCCAAATGAAGGAAATCAGGATAAGCGGAAGCAAAACCTATGATTTTTCTAAATCAACAGCCACATCTATCAATCAAACATTCAGCAAAAATATCGGAAAGTTAGATTGCAAATCCTGTTTCAAAGAAGTGAACCTGGACGATCCTTTATACAAGCAACGTGAAATTGTTGCTATGGTGGATGGTATGAATGCAAGTGATTTTGGTCAATATGTAAACTTTGTAACTTTAAGCTTACAGAAAAAACATCAAAGCGGAGACATCACCAATGATGAAGTAAGAATTGATCGTAAAAATTTCAATTCAGAAGGAAATGCTTTTAAATTACTATACGGCTGGAAAGGTGACAGTGATCGCAGCAAATGGATGAATTATAAATACAAAACCAGCTGGAGCTTCTTTGGTGGTTATGCTGTAACACAAGATTGGAAAGATGGGGATGCAGGTGCCATCTCGTTAGCACCACCCTTTCAACGTAAATTAGTGGACTTGCAAGGTGATCCTCAGGCATTAAAAGATAAAGAAGTAAGGTTGGTAAACGTGACCATTTTCTATAAACTTGGTGACAAAGAACAAACCATTCAAACATCCATGAATCCATCCAGTGAAAACTTCACAAAACGTTTGGATTTTATTCTTCCAACCGGTGTAAATGATTTTGACTATGAGATTACGTATGTAAAAAAAGGAAATGTAACCACAAGCAGTGGAAGAAAAAAATACAATGGTAATACACTTTTTGTAGATGACTTTTAACGCAGATACTAACTCATTTAATCTTATTCAAATGAAAACGAAAGAACAGAAAATAAAAATGCGCTGCAAAGCTGTTTTTGTATTTTCGATGATGATGTGGTTATTTAGCTATACTGCGAAAGCGGATGCGGCTGCGGACCGGGCTTACATTTTAAGCAAACTAAAGTTTTATTATGTTGTTAATCCAAACACATCATCCACAGCCGCATTACTGAGCCTATCAAGCAATGCAAGTGATGCCCGCGATGTATTCGGTGGCAATGCATTGATGGATTCGATGAAAGTATTTCTGAAATGCTTGTTAAATGATCGTGCACATGGCGGCGATGAGCTTTTTCAATTTGCGGTAAAAGAAATACTAAAAATCAGGGAAAAGGATATTGCGATGTTTATGTATAACGATGCAGTAGCATTAAATGCCTTTGCTACTTCCACCTGGGTCAACTGTACGCAAAACGGTTACGTATGGCCTTGTGCAAGCAATAGTACCACATCCAGTACAACAAGTGGTGCATCTTATTTTGGAAAAATTCACATTGGACGTTACTTTCTTTCTGCCGTATCGCGAACAGATGGAAAATTTATTTTCCTGCATGAATTAACCCACACGCAGGATATGTCTCAGTTCGACTGGCATGCGTTTTACGTCAATAGTCAGCCTTATAAGTACGGTTCAGATAACACGCATTTTTATCATGAAGCAATCCCTTCTATGAGCAATGCGTTTAAAGAGGGAATTGCCAATGCGTTTGCGTATCAATTTCAACGTCCTTCAGCCAGCACTGCACCAGATCTGGCAAGTTGGTTCACGCCTACTCGTCAGATAATTGTTGAAATGACCACACCAACGGCCGCTCCAACTGCAGGTGCAAGCCCTGACATTTGGCTATACTCTCAACTGCAAGCTGCAGGTGTTACACCCATCAGCACAGGAGGAGGTTATGCTACCTATCGCCTCAGTCAGCTTCCGGCACGCATCAAGATTCATAATGAAATGATCGTTGCCAATATTGTAAGTGCTTATATGTTTAATATAAGTTTTCAGCGGGTAATACGCGCTTTCAAAACATATAACCTGGGCAATGCTTCGGTTTTTTCGGGAAATGGAAATTTGCAAACCATGATGACAGTGCTTTGTCAGGCAGGTTTACCGGAAAGCATGCAAGCTCAATCCATGAGATGCGCTGATTTTCCTACCCGTAAAGAATACCTCTTACCATTAGCCTATGCTGATTATTTTACCGGTTTTTCGGCGACCTCTATTGCTGAATTTAATCAGTTGTTTGACAATGGGATGAACATGGGATTGATTGAATGCTATTGGAACAATCGTACGGCTGTAAAAA
>DASRRA010000026.1:0-1900 GCA_035696085.1 Bacteroidia bacterium
AAACAGTAAAACGGATTTTCTTTTCATTTTCAAATCAATATTTCTAAAAGAGTGACAAAAATAAGAATTTGTAACAATTCTTTTTCATCCCCGTCGCATGCATCAAAAACAAACACCATGAAAAAAATATTATCCTTAATAATGGGAATTACGCTTACAACGGTTGCAATCGCTCAAAACCCTTACCTGGATTACAAATACGCCTGGAAGATCAACAACCTGACTATGCTTTCTAATAACCGTTATCCGGTATATGTTTCTACTCCTTATGCAATACCTGCATTCAGAGGAGCAATCTTTAATAATTATGTGCAATGGTTGCATCCTACTTTTGCGTTCGACTGGCAATCGAAACGAAAAAACACACATGAAATTGAATTGATT
Organism: Bacteroidia bacterium; assembly: GCA_035696085.1. Classification (GTDB taxonomy): domain Bacteria; phylum Bacteroidota; class Bacteroidia; order 2-12-FULL-35-15; family 2-12-FULL-35-15; genus 2-12-FULL-35-15. The sequence continues at coordinate 385 of DASRRA010000026.1, forward strand.
GATTTGATAGTTGGGCGTTCGAATATTAATTATTTTAATTATTCAACCAGCAGCGGCTCACAAACCGTTTCAGATAAAACCCGGCAAACGTCCATTTCTCTGCGGTATGAATACATGATCAATTTCTGCACAAACAAGGAAAGCCGCTGGGTGCCTTCATTGGGCTTTTCATTTAATCCTTACTACCGTAGTTTTAATTCAATTGTTTCGGATCCATTAACCACCCACTCTAACTTACAAACAGCGGGTATACGCCTCTCGTTTAATCCCAAAATCACTTATTACTTTTCAAAACATTTTTTTGTGACGGCTGGAATTGGCCTTACGATGCTTGATTATTCTTTTTCAAATTATACGACAGGACCTGCAAACCAAATAGGGCAGCAACGTGTCAGAACCCTCCATAATTTTAAAGGTGTTAGAGAATTAATTGAGTTTAGAGTGGGAATAGGGTATAAGTTTTAAAAGTGGGTTGAATCGACCTAAAAACAACGGATCACCCTTCAAAAAATTTTTATGATCTAAATCATTTTTTTTATCTTTTCTTTACCCTATTTTAGTATAATATTTCCTTTTCGGATATCGAGAATTTTATTGCCTTTAAGCCCATTTTGACAAATTAACCAGATATGTGAATATATATTTGGATTGCGACACGGCCAGTATTGCCACAAAAGTTTTAATATAACTGATTGATCGGTTGCAGGACTTCAATGTTTAATTTTACTAAAGACGGTTATGATCAAGCCTAACATACCACCCAATGAAGTACAACGATTAAAAGAACTGGATGCTTATCAGTTAATCGGGATGGCTGAAGATGATGACTATGATTTCATCACAACAATGGCTGCCCAGATTTGTAATTCAAAGATTTCTCTTATTTCTTTTGTACTGGAAGACAAACAATGGTTTTTGTCTCATCACGGTCTTGCTGCCAGAGAGGCTTCCAGAGAAGAGTCGTTCTGTGGACATGCTATCAATAAGCCTGATGAAATCATGATTATTGACGATGCCAGAAAGGATATACGCTTTTGGGATAACCCCTTCACCACCGGAGATCCGTATGTTATATTTTACGCGGGCGTGCCATTGGTTAGCCCAAATGGAATGCCACTGGGCACCTTATGCGTCATTGATGATCGTCCTAAAAACCTTACACCACTCCAGATTCAGCAACTTAAAAGCCTGGCTAAGCAAACGTTAAATCTTTTTCAACTGAGACGAAACCAATTGGAATTGCATAAGACAAATAATGACTTAATAAAGAATATAATTAAAGAACAGGAAGTGGAGCAACAACTGCGCATCGCTATGAAGAACCTCCAAGCCATATTTGATGCCAGTCAACAGGTTTCCATCATTGCGACCGACACAACCGGTATAATTACACAATTCAATGCCGGCGCAGAACGCATGCTTGGATATACGGCTGAAGAGTTATTAGGTTTACATACACCGCAACTTATCCATCTTGATAAGGAAATGGAGGAGGAGGCTGCTAACCTTTCTGAAA
>DASRRA010000027.1:0-3026 GCA_035696085.1 Bacteroidia bacterium
CAAATCTAAGTTATGACAATTTATTTAGAATAATTATTATGCAGTTTATCGATGCACATAACTTTGATGTCAGAGCAATAAAAAAGTCATGTGTTCACATTGTTGATAAGGATAATAAAATAATTCCTTTTGAAACAATGAACCTCTTTTATCGCGATGAGAAAAAAGAATACTTAGAAAAGTTAAAACAACACTAATTTAAATCAAAAAAAATGGAAGGGTTATTATTTTTATTTGTCTTAATTTATATCATATGCCATATACCTGCAATCGTGTTATTGATATTAGGATTAGTAAGACTAAAATCAAGACCTGAAAATGCAAAGAAATTATTAATTGCAGCTGGAATCTATTTCATTGTTGGTGGAGGGATTTGTGGAGCATTATTGTCATAGTTAGGAACTGGATAAAATGAATAATCAAACACACCCCAATCGATTTGCAAAAGGATTGTTGATTTTTGTTAGAGGATTATTACTTCTATCCATAATTTCATTAATTATGAGTGACGTTTTAATGCTGATTTTCGGATTTAATAATATTACCTACGGAATCATGTGGGTTTGTGCAATGGGTTCCTTTATGATCTACTATTTTTCCATTTTAGTATTCATTGGTATTGCTATCTATTGCAAAGTAAAGAAAGAAAGGATCTGGGAAGTAATGAAAAGAGAGGTGAAATTATTGGGGATCTCAATCGCGTGTATGTTGATTTTGGGTTTAATTAATAATATTATTATTCCTCATTATTAGAAGTAGATGAAAACACTTGCAATCAACTTTTCCGACTTCACCATTACCACTGACAGTCCGAAATGGATATATTGATAATTCATTGAACTTTGGACTCTTTTATAACAGTATACAAATTGGGTCTCTTAGCTGTCCAAATTGCACTGCTGTATTGTCTATTTTTACCTGCCTTAAGAAAAAAAGTAGTGATATATTTGTAATGATAAGAAATTGTGTATTATTTTAAAACAAGGCTATATGGCAAAAATGACAGTAATTTACAAAACACCTAAGGATAAGGATTTTTTTGAAAAGCATTATTTTGATGTTCATATTCCTCTGGCAAAAAAATTACCTGGCTTAACCAGGTATGAAATAAATGATGGACCTATTCTTTCACCTACTGGTCATTCAGAAATTCATCGCATTGCCAATTTATATTTTGAGACGCTTGAAGCAATGATGAATGCTTTTCGTTCAGAAATAGGGCAGCAATGTGGAGAAGATAGAAAAATTTTGGCTGACAATGAACATGTTCAAATTTACCTATATGATACGAAGGAAGTCTAATGAGCCTTCTGCACTTAGCCCTTGTGCATAAGCCGTAAGCAGGTATATATCTTTTTCAAAATCATTTCGTATAAACAGAAGATTTGTTTAATCATGTTTAAAATGTACGATATGAAAAAACACTACCTTCTTTTCGCTTTTACCATAATTGTACTTTCCAGCTGTAGCAAATACGGCTCTGTACGTTTAAAGTACCCCAATCCACCACTTGTATACATACCGGAAAATATTCATGACATCGCTGTGGTGAACCGCTCTCTTACACAAAAAGACAATAAAAAACCCCTTATTGATGCTATCATTACAGGAGAAGTAGCAGGTTCGGATAAAATGGCTTCAGATGAAGCAATCAAGGGCGTTTTTGATGGGTTAAACGGATGGCACGGTTTCAACGTTATTATTCCTGCAAAAACACGTCTATATGGAACGGGTACAAGAGAAACACCAGAGCTGCTTGATTGGAAATTGGTAAAACGCATATGTGATTCCTCCAACGTACAAGCCTTACTGGTACTTGAAAATTTTGATTCCAATTCAGGTATTCTTCTGGATAATGTGACCAACCAGGTAAACGCTGTCTTAAATGGAAGTTCCACTCCAGCTATTTCAACACAAGTAAGAATGAATGTAGAAAGCTTTTGGAGATTATATGATCCTGCTACTCAAAAAATAATCGATGAATTTAAGGCCGTAAATTACCTGAATTTTAACGGCACCGCACCACCTCCGGAAGCATTGCCCCAAACAGCGTATGCGTCCGGTCAGCAATACGTAAGTCGGTTTTTACCAACATACTATTATGTAAGAAGAGAGCTATTTAAAAGAGGGAAGGGTTCTGAAAAAAGTGAATTTTTGAAAGCATTCAGAAAATCAGAAGTAGCCAATTGGCAAGGTGCTTCGGAAGTATGGCTGGAGCTTACCAAAAGTAAAAGCAGAAGAAACGCCGGTCGCGCTTGCTTGAATATGGCTGTAGCCTGTGAAGTCCTCGGCAAAACAAATGAAGCCTATACTTGGGCAAAAAAAGCCTATGAAGATTATGGAAATAAGCTGGGCAGAGATTATGCAAATAAATTGAAGTATCGGTTGAATTATGAATAAACATAAAACCGTACATTTTCGTAATGAGATCATTTCTACTAATAAATAAACATAAACTAAAATTTGCAACGCTAATTGGATTAATAGGCTTTGGCATACTTGGTTTTTTTCCCGCCTTTCTAATTCAGGAAATCTCCTTGCTAGAAAGAGTATTCATGTTTTTTTCGGTTGCTTTTGGTTTTACACTTTTTATATTGTCATTGGCTATCACAACTGAATTTTTCAAATTTTTATATCGTCGTAAGTTTTACAACAGTTCAGATGTTCAAGCGTTTTTATTGATGAACAATTTTAATGATACGTTGATAGACGAAGATTCAAAATGGAAGATAACCCTAGAAGGGAAGAAAGCAATTATAAAAGGGACAAGGGTTATTGCTCACAATAAAAATTTAAAGGTGCTGGAGCTTCTTTTTTTTGTAGAGTATGCAAACATGTCCGAATCGCGGTGGAAGGAATTATCAGAGATATTTAAGGGTAATGGAGTTTCTTTTGATTTTGGAGCCATTAGTTTTTTAATCGATTTTAAAAAATGTTCTGCAATTGAATGCAACAAACGATTATTGGAAGTTGTTGAACTTCTTCTGAAAGAGGGATTTGAACCTTCCTGATTTGCCACAAAATGG
>DASRRA010000028.1:0-4605 GCA_035696085.1 Bacteroidia bacterium
AATAACAGTCATCCAATAAATTTCCACTGACATTGTTGATGTCTCTTTTAATACCTCTTTTGTTTGCCATAAGATTTGTGTTTTAAATTAAACTTAATTCAAATTAGACAATTGTTCTTCAATTGCTTTAATCTTAGCTTCTGCATCTGCCTGTTTTTTCTTTTCATTTGCGATTAATTCAGGCTTTGCATTAGCTACAAATTTTTCATTACTCAATTTTACTTGTACTGATTTTAAAAAGCCTACGTTGTATTCCAATTCTTTAGATAATCGTGAGCGCTCTGCATCCACATCAATATTCTGTGTGAGTGGAACATAAAACTCCATTTGTTTTAATACAAATGAATAGGTACCATCTTTTTTGGTGGTAGTGTAGTCATATGCACTTAAATTACAAAGTTTGGTAACCAAACCGCTGAATTTTTTTGTAGTGCTTGCACTATCCGTTTTTTCGTAAAGCTCCAGTTTTTCTTTTGGGGAAATATTTTTTTGTTTACGAATGTTTCGAACAGCTGTTATCAATTCTATGATCACTTCAAAATCCTTTACTAATGCTGTGTCTTCAGCTTTTGTTGTTGGCCATGAAGAAACGATGATGCAATCCTTTTCTTTTCGTTCTGCGATCAAATGCCATATTTCTTCTGAAATAAACGGCATGAAAGGGTGCAATACTTTTAAAATATTCTCAAAGAAAACAATTGTTGCGTCATAAGTCTTTTTATCAATTGGTAGGGAAGTACCGTCTACGAACTCTGGCTTTATCATCTCTAAGTACCAGGCACAGAAATCATCCCAGATCAATTTATAGGTTGCCATCAACGCTTCACTGATGCGGTATTTTGAATACAGGTCATTAATGATGTTTAATTGCTCATTGAATTTGGATTCAAACCATTCAATGGCGATGGCATTGTTTGCAGATTGATTTTGTTTGTTGTCAACTTCCCAACCTTTAATCAAACGGAATGCATTCCAGATTTTATTGGAGAAGTTACGTCCTTGTTCGCAAAGGCCTTCATCAAATGGCAAATCGTTTCCTGCAGGAGAGCACAGTAGCATCCCTACACGAACACCATCCGCACCATACTTATCAATTAACTCAATAGGGTCAGGGGAGTTACCAAGTGACTTACTCATCTTCCTACCTTGTTTATCTCTTACGATACCTGTTAAATACACATTTGAAAATGGTTTAGCACCTTTATACTCATATCCTGCAATGATCATACGTGCGACCCAGAAAAATAAAATTTCAGGCGCTGTTACCAAATCATTGGTTGGATAATAGTACTGAATATCTTTTCCATTTGGATTTTTAAACCCATCAAAAACACTAATGGGCCATAACCAGGAAGAGAACCAGGTATCTAATACGTCTTCATCTTGTTTAATATCGGCAAGTGTAACCGCTGGATTTTTTTCTTTTAATAACTTGAATGCTTCCTCCTTGGTTTTACAAACAACCGTGTTCGATTTGTTATCATACCAGGCCGGAATTTGTTGTCCCCACCATAACTGACGACTAATGCACCAATCGTGTACATTTTCCATCCAATGTTTATAGGTGTTGATGTATTTTTCAGGAATCAGTTTGATTTCATTATTTAATACATTTTCCAGGGCCGGCTTTGAAATGCGATCCATTTTCAGGAACCATTGAAGTGATAGCTTTGGTTCAATTACCGCATTGGTGCGTTCACTGTAACCAACTTTATTTTTTATGTCGTCAACTTTAACGATCATGCCCATTTCTTCCAGGTCTTTTGCAATTTTCTTACGAACTGCAAAACGGTCTTCACCTATATAGAACCCGGCTGCTACACTCATTTTTCCGTTCGGGTCAATTGTGTCAATTGTTTCGAGTTTATGTTTGAGTCCAAGGTTATAATCGTTAATATCGTGCGCAGGTGTTACTTTTAAAGCACCTGTTCCAAATTCCATATCAATGTATTCATCAAATATGATGGGAACCGCTCGGTTTACAAAAGGAATAATGGCGCGTTTTCCCTTTAGATGTTTAAAACGTTCATCTTCCGGGTGTACACAAACGGCAGTATCACCCAAAATGGTTTCAGGTCGTGTCGTTGCAATAGTAATCCATTCATCAGTGCTTCCTTCAATTTTATAGCGAACGTAGTATAATTTGGAGTTCACTTCTTTGTGGTTCACTTCTTCGTCGGATACAGCTGTAAGGCCTTCCGGATCCCAGTTTACCATTCTAACGCCACGATATATTTCTCCTTTTTTATAGAGGTCAATAAATACGTCAATTACAGCTTCACTCAAATCATCCTCCATGGTGAAACGGGTTCTGTCCCAGTCACAGGAAGCTCCTAATTTTTCTAATTGTTTTAGGATAATTCCGCCGTATTTTTCTTTCCATTCCCAGGCATGCTTTAAGAATTCTTCCCGGGTCAAATCACTTTTTTTGATTCCTTTTTCTTTTAGTAAGGCTACCACTTTTGCTTCCGTAGCAATGGACGCATGGTCGGTACCCGGCACCCAGCAAGCATTTTTGCCTTGCATACGGGCCTTGCGTATCAATACATCCTGTATAGTATTGTTTAACATGTGTCCCATATGCAATACACCGGTAACATTGGGCGGTGGAATTACAATGGTATAAGGCTCGCGCTGGTCGGGAACAGACTTAAAAAATTGGTGTTTTAGCCAATGCCCATACCATTTGTCTTCGGTAATTTTCGGATCGTATGTTTTAGGAATTTCCATAATTATTTGCTTACTTCGTTATCGAAAAGACGGCAAAGTTAGTAAAATTTAGGCTTTTTGCTTTTAGAACATGGCATGATTTTCGCTTTCGGCCTGTCGTGAAATTTAATGCTCATTCACTATTTAGTTAACACAATGAAAAAAATCACAATTACCTTAAGTTTATTTGCTTGTTTCGGGCTATCTCTAAACGCTCAAACCGGCCAACCTACAGCACCTCCAGCCCCTGTTCAAGCGGTTACATCCCTTGCTGAAATTAAATTTGACACAGAAGTTCATGATTTTGGAACCATTCCTTACGCAGGTAATGGCACTTATGAATTTAAGTTTAAAAATACAGGAAAAGAACCTTTAATTATTACCGATGCACAAGGCTCTTGTGGCTGCACCGTTCCTACTTATCCTAAGGATGTCCCAATTAAACCAGGTGAAACACAGGTGATTAAAGTAACATATGATACCAAACGCCCTGGAAATTTCACAAAAACGGTTACCTTGCATTCAAATGCAAAAACACCGGAAAAAGTGTTAACTATCAAAGGTATTGTGGAAAGTGCCCCGGTAGAAGAAACCTTTCCATCCAATGGGAAGAAACAAAATGGAGCCACTCCATTAGAAAGTCATTAAAAACTAAACAATTTATTCAATAATTTAAAATCTAAACAAAATGAAAAAGACAATTTTATCCATGGGTTTGTTTTTGTGTGTTGCGATTGGTGTAAAAGCGCAAGAAACGACAACCCCTAACCCGGTTAACCCAAATGCTCCTAAATTTAAATTTGAGACCGAAGTAATCGATTACGGTACAATTGAACACAACGCAGATGGAAATCGTGAGTTTAAATTTACGAATGTTGGAAAAGAGCCATTGATCATTACAAATGCAGTAGGATCATGCGGATGTACAACACCACAATGGCCAAAAGAACCAATTAAACCGGGTGCAACTGGCGTTATTAAAGTGCACTATGCTACCGATAGAGTAGGTAACTTTGAAAAAACAGTTACACTTACTTCAAACGCAGATCAGCCATCAAAAGTGCTTAAAATTAAAGGAGAAGTTAAGCCAGATCCAACACCAGCAGCTACTCCAGCAGCTACACCTGTAAAATAATTACTCCATTTGGGTGCTACAACACTTAAATTTGTAAAGTAGTAAATTATAGTATCTCGAAAATCCTCTTCTATACTTTTTAGAAGAGGATTTGTCGTTTTGAAAAGGTTCGTGTTGAATAAGTTTTTAACTTTGCGGCAATTTTAAAACTCATACTAAAATGCCAAAAATCTCAACTAAAGGCAACACAATGCCTGCCTCTCCTATTCGTAAATTAGTTCCTTATGCTGAAGCCGCAAAAAAAGCTGGAAAGAAAATTTATCATTTGAATATCGGTCAGCCTGATATTGAAACACCAGAGGTAATGCTGAATGCTATTAAAAACACAAACATTAAAGTGTTGGAATATTCTCACTCCGCCGGGATCGAGTCGTACAGAAAGAAATTAGTAGGATATTATAACGAATACAATATACAACTAGATTATTCAGATATTATTATCACAACAGGAGGGTCAGAAGCAATAGAAATTGCCATGATGACCTGTTTTAATGCAGGAGATGAGCTAATCATTCCTGAACCTTTTTACGCAAACTACAATGGGTTTTCCTGTGCAGCTGATGTTATCGTAAAACCAGTAAAATCTTATATTGAAAGCGGATTTGCATTGCCCCCAATCGCTGAATTTGAAAAATTAATTACACCTAAAACCAAAGGGATTATGATCTGTAATCCTGGAAACCCAACAGGGTACCTTTATTCACGTGAAGAGCTTGAATTATTGAAACAATTGGTTAAAAAGCATGATTTGTTCTTGTTAA
>DASRRA010000029.1:0-6987 GCA_035696085.1 Bacteroidia bacterium
AAACGTAAAAATTCAACGTCCCTCCCATATTAATAGCGCCTATCTTAACGTAAAGCCATTTCAAATTAAAACCATTTATTGTTTTTGTACCAATATTTAAAACCTTCATATTGTACATTGAATCGGGGCATAATGTGTCAACTCTTGGCAAGCGCCATTTATCACCTATTTTCGCATTTATATTGAATATAGTATCAAATTTATTTCTTCCTAAATATTTTCCATCATTATATTGATAAGCCACTCCGTTTTCAGAATAAACAAATTCAGGTGCTAAATTTTTTTGGATAGATCCAACTGGACCAACTATTTTCAAAAACCCTGTTAGTTTTTTGCAAGTGATCCCTTTAATAACTGTATCATTCACATATGTATATTTGGAGTATCCTGAACCCAATTGGGCGTTCGTCTGATAATACCAGGTTGCTCCGGGAGGACACCACACCTGTCCCTTCGCATAAGTCGAAAAGAACATTATCATTACTATTGCAAAAAATAAGGAAGATACTTTTCTTTTGATCATCAGCTAATTGTTTTAGTTAGGATTTAAAAGTAGAACTAATAGATGAATATAACCGGGATCCATTTGAAAATTTATTAGCCGGCCATTATTTATATATTATCGGTCAGTTTGGTTCAAAATAATTCCCAATATATTTCTTTTAACCCCACATATACGCCATCTTCCTTTACTTCAACCGGATAGGTATTCACCACATCCCCTAACCCACTCTTCGCACGCCCGGTTTTCAAATCAAAAGAATACCGGTGTAGTGGACAAACAATGGTGTTTTCAATGGTGCAATAACCATTGCCAAGTGAAGCTCCATTATGCGGGCATTTATCGTTCACCGCAAACAAACCTTGAGCGGTTCGTGCAAAACAAATTTTTTTTCCTTTCACTAAAATAGTTTGTGCAGTATTCAAACCCAACTGCTGATCGGCAGCCGTTTTGGATTCAAATACCTTATACCATTTTATTTTTCGTTCGAATAGCATGATGCAAAAATACACTAATCCATTTTCTTCTCCAACCTATCCTTCTCCTGATCATTACTTTGAGCTGCTCTCTTTTCGGCTTTCACCATTCCGAAGGCATAGTTGATGCTAACCTGCATACGTCGTGTATCGTTTTTTATCGTAAAAAGAACATCCTGCGTTTGAAACTTACTGCCTTGTGTGAAGATATCTTTGTAGAAAATATCCTGTGCAGCAAGACTAACCGTTAATTTCCCGTTTAAAAATGAGCGCCTCAACTCCATATCAACTCCCCATTTACTTTCAGAATAGTTTATCCCAAACTCACTCGGGCCTGCATAAAAACCGGAGAAAGAAAATTTAAAGCCATTTTTCAAAACAAAATCATTGGTAACATTCACAAGATAGGAATCTGTCCATTTGTCAATAGGCGCATCATTCACTATTCCTTTAAAATAAGTGAAATAGATAAAACCTGATAAAATGCAGTTCCACCTGGATGACATTTTTTGCTGTATAAATGGGGTGTAAGCAATAGTTGTTGCGGACTTAATATTTTTAACAGTCATAATGGTTTCGCGAGTGCTGTCATCCTGGAACATATAATTCATGATCAAGTCAGATGTATATCTTATCCTAATGGTGTTGTTATACGTATGTTTGTAAGAATGGGTAAAACTGAAATTATAAGATGTCTGTGGAATTAATTTGGAATTACCGAGCGAAGAGGTATATGCATCCTGGAATGACTTGTAAGGATTCAAGTCAATATAATTAGGTCGATCAATACGACGTGTTAAACTTAAATTGAAACTATGCTTCTCTGATCGCGGGTAATCCAATGTGATGGTCGGAAAAAATTTAGTATAGTCTCTGGTCAGTTTAAATCCCAGCTCTTTGTTGCTGGCATTTACATTTGTTTTTTCAACACGTCCGCCAAATTGTATGGAAATAACTTTAAATTGTTTTTTAAAATTTATATACCCGGCAAATATTTTTTCCAAATAAAGGTTATTATTTGAATTTTTTAAATCTAATTCGTAAAGTCCGGATTGATTGTTTTTATTTTCAAGTGAGTAATTATTTTTACTATTTACAAATGTCAGTTTTATACCTGTCTCCATTTCTAATACATGAAAAAGGCGCTTTTTAAAATCCAAACGCTGTGTACTGATATGAATATCCGATATATGCTTGCTTAAAAATATTCGTGGCTCTAAAATCTCTTCACCTGTTGCATTTGAAAAATAGTTTTCACTTGAGGCTTCGCGCTTGCCTTTATAGTTGGTATAATCTGCTGTCAAACTAAGTATGGTTCCCAACGTATCAAATTGATGCTCTGCTGTTACATTATAATTTGGATTCGACCATCTATCAGAAATATGAGCTCTGAATGGGGTATGGTCAAAACCAAGATCATTATACCCACTCACTTGATTGATACCAACATCTGAAGATGGCGTAGACACAGGGCCTGCACTGATCAGAAAACCTACTACCGTTTTTTTACTAAGTTCATAGTCCGCGCCCAATTTATAACGCAGCGATTGCTGATTAAAAACCTGATTTCCGACTTGATCCATGTGTGTTTCATTACCGATGAATCGGAATGTTTTATTGAATGTATAAGTCGTATTGTAAACCCGATCCTGGTAGGCCAGATTGGTAATAAGGGTAAGGTATTTTCCTTTATAATTTAAAGATACGTCACAGCCGCCTCTATACTTTTCGCCTTTACTGATATCACTATTGACACTACCACTCGTACCATAAATCTTGATTTTTTTTGTTACAATGTTGATCATTCCTCCTGATCCACCTGCGTCGTATTTAGCAGGAGGGCTATCCATGACTTCAATTTTTGAAATCGAAGTTGCGCTGATACTATTTAGAACAGAGAAAATCTCCTGAGCTGACAATTGCTGTAGCCTACCGTCAATCATCACGCGTGCACCACTTCCATTGATGCTAATATTATAATTATTATCAACGGAAACACCTGGCATCTTTTTTAATAAATTAAAAGCCGTATTTCCATTAATAAAAGAACTGTTCTCCACATTCATCACCACCATCCCATTTTCAAATTTGACAACGTCTCTGAATGCGCTTACAACTATTTCTTTTAATTCGGCTGGTACATGCAGTAGAATAGGTGGCATTTCATATCCTTTCAAAGAATCATATTCAAAGGAATTGGTTACAACCTCTTTGAAGCCGGAACTGTTTGCTTTTATAAAATAACTACCATTAGGTATACGTATAAAAGAAAAAATTCCATCAACATCGGTAACAGCGCCTGCGAAGAAGCTGCTATCTGATGTGCTCGATAAAGATATGCTAACATAAGGTAAAGGAGCGTTCAAGGAGTCAACGACGACTCCTTTGAGCTGCATTTGTGAAAATGAAAAACGAGGTAAAAGAAAGGTGATGAAAAGTATAGTACCTTTTAATAGATAATTGCGGACAAAGTTCATTAGAGGGATAAAATATAATTTTGATAAAGATACCTTTTCTCTACAATTACTAAAAACCGTAAACTAACTCAAACCTACCGTTAATTAAAATAATAAATTTTTTAAGAATAAATGAATGCTTGCGACTGCGATTGGAACGAAAGAGAGCGGCCTTAAACCGCTCTCCTTTCATTTGATAATTATCACGACAATTACGGTTTCACAATTTGCAATTCAAAATACTTATTGATGTTCTTCTCTACACGATTTAATACATCATTCACATCTGATTTAACAAATTTTTCACCTACAATTTTTTCGTACAATTCAATGTAACGTTCAGAAATGGATTGAATAACAACATCCGTCATTTCCGGAATTTTTTGTCCGTCTTTTCCCTGGAATCCGTTTTCCATCAACCACTCACGTACAAACTCTTTCGACAATTGTTTTTGTGCCTCCCCTTTTTGTTGACGTTCTTTGTATCCTTCTTTGTAAAAATAACGGGAAGAATCCGGTGTATGAATCTCATCAATCAAATAGATTTTTCCATCTTTTTTACCAAATTCATATTTTGTATCCACCAGGATAAGACCCATTTTTTCTGCAATCTCAGTTCCTCTTTGGAACACAGCACGTGTGTATTTTTCCAATTGCTCGTAATCTTCTTTGGAAACGAGTCCTTGCTTAATGATTTCTTCTCTGGAGATATCTTCATCGTGTCCCACAGAAGCTTTTGTCGTAGGAGTAATGATAGGCTCAGGGAATTTATCATTTTCTTTCAATCCTTCCGGTAATTTCACGCCGCACAATTCACGTTTACCTGCTTTGTACTCTCTCCAGGCATGACCTGAAAGATATCCTCTGATTACCATTTCCACTTTAAATGGCTCGCAAAGCAAACCGATCGTCACCATTGGATCCGGAACACTGATCACCCAGTTTGGAACGATATCCTCAACCGCTTTTAAAAATTTAGCAGCAATCTGATTCAATACTTGTCCTTTGTAAGGGATTCCTTTTGGCAATACCACATCAAAAGCAGAAATTCTATCACTCACGATCATTACCAATGTATCATCTCCTATGCTATATACATCACGTACTTTACCTTTGTAAAAAGCCGTTTGCTTTGGAAATTTAAAATGTGTTTCTGTTATCGCATTTTTCATGTTTACTTATTTTTAAGATTAATCGTTTTCGTTTTTAAATTATGCTTTTTGTGAATCGTATACTTCAATTATTTTCTTTACGAGTTTATGTCGAATTACATCACTGCTGTCCAGCTCCACGATGGAAATCCCATCTACCTTACTTAATATCTTTAAGGCTTGCGGTAACCCGGAAGGTTGATGTTTTGGCAAATCAATTTGTGTGATATCACCTGTAATAATAAATTTTGCAGATGCTCCCATCCGTGTCAAAAACATTTTCAATTGTCCGGCTGTCGCATTCTGCGCTTCATCCAAAATAACAAATGCATTATCCAATGTCCTTCCTCTCATAAATGCCAGCGGTGCAATTTGAATAACACGGTTTTCCAAATAAAAGGCAAGCTTCTCCGGAGCAATCATATCCAACAATGCATCATACAAAGGCTGCAGATAAGGATCCAGTTTTTCCTTTAAATCGCCAGGTAAAAATCCCAGGTTCTCACCTGCCTCTACTGCAGGTCTGGTCAATACTATTTTTTTTACCTCTTTATTTTTTAATGCTCTTACAGCCAATGCAACTGCCGTATAGGTTTTACCGGTTCCGGCAGGACCAATTGCAAACACCATATCATTTTTGCTAACACTGTCAACAATCCTCCGTTGATTATCGGTACGCGCCTTTACAATGATTCCACCATTTCCAAACACCAACACATCATCACTTGTAAAATCATCTGTACCATTTTCTTTTTTAGAAGATTTACCACCACCATTCAAAATTTGTTCAATGGCATTTTCTGTCAAATTTCCAAACCGATTGTAATAAGCAGTCAAGATATTGATGGTCATTTCCAATTGATTCAAATCTTCCTCTTCTCCATTGGCTTTCAGAATTTCGCCACGTGCAACAATTTTCAGTTTGGGAAAACGCTTTTTGATCAATGCTAATTTAGAATCGTTTACACCATATAAATCGATGGGGGCAATATCTTCCAGTATGATTTTTTTCTCGCTCAAGTGATAAAGGATGTTTATAATTTTTTGGAAGAACAAAAATAACATATTTTTGTGTATTCAAAAGGCATTCACACAAACCTAAAGGTAAATTTACGAACAATGGCCATCATAACGTTAACAACCGATTTTGGGTTAAAGGATCACTATACGGGAGCTGTAAAAGGGGCCATTCTGAAAGAACTTCCCGGTGCCATTATTGTTGATATTTCTCACCAGATTGAAAAATACAATATCCAGGATGCTTCTTATATTTTAAAGGCATGTTATGGGGATTTTCCAAAAGGAACCGTACACATCATCGGATTGATCAGTGAGTTTGTGAATACCGCCGGATATATTGCTGTAGAGGCTCAAGGGCACTATTTTATCGGCGCCGACAATGGTATCTTTTCGCTTTTATTCGACGAACAACCTTCCAGAATAGTTGAAATTGCTGTTGATCCGGGCCAACAGTCCAGTTTCCCGGTTCGGGATATGTTTGTCAAACCGGCTTGTTTACTCGCCAATGGTGGTTCGTTGGAACATATTGGAGCAGCTAAAAAAACCTTATTGCAGCGTATTCCCTTTCGTGCCGCCTCTATGGGCGACAATATCCGTGGAAGTATTATTTATGTGGATTCTTACGGCAATACGATTACCAATATTCAGAAAACCTTATTTGACCAGGTAGGAAAAAACCGTCCGTTTATCATTGAAATGGCCAGAAACAATGTAATTGATAAAATCAGCAAAGATTACAATGATGTACCGGAAGGTGAAATCATGGCTATTTTCAATGCTTCCGAGCAGCTTGAAATTGCAATGCGCAATGGGAAAGTCAGCGCTATGCTAAATCTGAAATTGAATGATTCAATTACGATACGGTTTCAGTAGTAGGCGCGAAGCTGAAGTCAGGATATGTGTGACAGAGCTTCGTGTCAAGCCTCACTCAATTCTAACCATCTCAACGACTTCTCATCCAACTCCGCAATCACCAACCCAATCCGTTCCGACCATTTCATCATATCGTCAGAACTGCCACCACCACTACTTAATTGCTCTGTAAGCGTTGCTTTCTCTTTCTCCAATTTGGCAATATCTTTTTCCAATTGCTCAAACTCTGCTTTTTCTTTAAAGCTCAATTTCTTCTTCACAACAGTCTCAGCAGCTTCTTTCACAACAGGAGCTTCTTCTTTTTTTGTTGGTACTTGCTGTTCTTCTTTGCGTGCTGTTTTTTCTTCCTGCTCTTTTTTATCCCTGTATTCTGTATAGTTACCAGGAAAATCACGCACCACTCCCGCTCCTTCAAAAACAAATAAGTGATCCACCATTTTATCCATAAAATAGCGATCGTGCGTTACAATCAATACACATCCTTGAAAATTCGTTAAGAAATCTTCCAA
>DASRRA010000030.1:0-28832 GCA_035696085.1 Bacteroidia bacterium
GCGAGCGGTCAAAACCAGGATGCCAATTACAAACATATTCCTGCTGCTGGCAGCCGTATTTCTATCCCTACTTTACAACCGACGTTGCTGAGTTTCTTACAAAATGCCCCCCTTGCTTTTTGGAATGTTTTTGTAAGGCCTTATCCAACTGAGATGAACTCTGCACTGATGATTCCGGTTGGATTTGAAAACCTATTGATTTTTCTCATCATAGGTATTTGCATTTTCTATCACTTGCCTGGCTCTCAAATAAAATGGGAATATGTATTCTTTTGTTTTTCCTTCGTCATTATTCAATACCTGATTATTGGCGAAACAACACCAGTGTTAGGAGCTATTGCACGATACAAGGTGCCTGCTCTCCCTTTTTTGGTAATAGGATTTTTGTTGATGCTTGATAAAAAGAAATTGGTTGAAAAAATTCCTGTACTAAAGAAGCTGACTTAAAATACGCCCCAGCGCTCAAACTTCGGATGACAAGCAATTTTTTTTACATTTGCTTCCTATTTCAATTTAACTATGAGCAACAACCATATCTTCCGCAAAAAAACAGCGGAACAAATTTTAAAAAATAAAGATTCGGAAAGCGAACATACACTTCATAAAGTACTTTCTGTAAGAGACCTTACCGCATTGGGAATTGCCGCAGTCATTGGCGCTGGTATTTTTAGCACCGTAGGTCAAGCCTGCTTTGATGGAGGACCAGGAATTATTTTATTGTTTATCATTTGTTCTGTAGCGTGCGGGTTTTCTGCATTGTGTTACGCGGAGTTTGCTTCCCGCATTCCGGTTTCCGGAAGTGCGTATACCTATTCTTATAATGCATTTGGTGAGATTATCGCCTGGATCATTGGCTGGGACCTCATCATGGAATATGCCGTTGGAAATATTACAGTGGCGATTTCCTGGTCGAATAATTTAAAAAGTTTATTGCAAAATATGCACATTCATATTCCGGAGTATTTATCCACCAGTTTTTTTGAAGCCAAAAACGCCAGTGCCTCCTATCTTGAACGTATAGCGGCAGGAGATATCGCCGGAGCTGAAAGTTTTAAAGTGATGCACAACACCTGGATCAACGCACCTCATATTGGCTCATTGCCTATCATTATCAATATTCCTGCATTCGCCATTACAGCTGGTGTTACCTATATCGTTTATCGCGGTATCAAAGAATCCAGGAGATCTGCAAATTTTATGGTAGCCTTCAAAGTATTGGTCGTATTAGCTGTTATTGCCATTGGGTTTTGCTATGTAAACCCGGAGAACTGGGTGCCCTTTTTACCCAATAAATTTTCCGGTGTTATGAAAGGTGTATCTGCTGTATTCTTTGCTTACATTGGATTTGATGCCATCTCTACAACCGCCGAAGAATGTAAAAACCCACAACGTGATTTGCCCAGAGGGATGTTCTATTCATTAATCATCTGTACCATTCTCTATGTATTAATTGCACTGGTCCTTACCGGTATGGTTCATTACAGCAAACTAAATACGGGTGATTTTTTAGCCCATGCATTTAACGAAAGAGGTCTGAACATATTAGGTGGAATCATTGCATTGAGTGCCGTGGTTGCAACTACTTCTGTATTACTGGTATTCCAGGTAGGTCAACCACGCATCTGGATGAGTATGAGCCGTGATGGTTTATTGCCTCCCCGCTTTTCTAAAATTCATCCCAAACATAAAACACCTTATTTTTCTACCATTATCACCGGTTTATCTGTGGGGGTACCTGCCCTATTCTTAGATAAAGCGCTTGTAACGGACCTATGCAGCATCGGAACCCTCTTTGCATTTGTACTGGTTTGCGGTGGTATTCTTATCCTACCCCGTAAAGAAAAAGAAGCCGGTAAGTTCCGTGTTCCTTATGTAAATGGGAAATACATTGTGCCTGTATTATTTATCCTCAGCCTTATTTTTACACAAATTCAGTTTCCTGAATTTTTAGGCAATTTCTTTGGACTGAAAGATCCTAACAACCCAACATTTACAACCTTGGAAGTGTTTAAAGAGCGCATCCCTTATTTCGCTTTCTTTAGTTTGGTAGTGGTTGTAACGGTTCTGAGCTTTTTGAAAAACTATTCCCTCATCCCCGTATTGGGGCTCCTGGCTTGTTTTTACTTGATGACCGAACTAGGGGTTACCAATTGGGTACGTTTTATCATCTGGTTAATTTTAGGTCTGATTATTTATTTTGCTTATGGAATGAAAAACAGCAAGCTAAATCCGGACAGGTTGAATAGTTAATTCTATACCATATCTGGAAAAGAGTTCTTATTTTTGATAGCATTTTAATCATTTCAAATTTTAGCACTTACAATGATCGCATTTATAACCGGAGCAACAGCAGGAATCGGAAAATCCACCGCAGAAATTTTTGCAAAAAATGGCTACAACCTTATTATCACAGGTCGCCGAAAAGACAGATTGGAAGCTTTTTCCAAAACGTTAAAGGATAAGTATAAAATTGATGTACTTACTCTGAATTTCGATGTCCGCAGTTTAAAAGAAGTACAAGATGCGGTAAAAAGTATTCCTGAAAACTGGAAAAAAATAAATGTCCTGGTGAATAATGCCGGACTAGCTGTTGGCTTAAATACTATACAAGAAGGTGTTACTGATGATTGGGACCGAATGATTGATACCAATATCAAAGGATTGTTATACATGACACGCACCTTGGCTCCTCTTATGACGGCTAATGGATTTGGACATATTGTAAACCTCGGTTCTATCGCTGGCAAAGAAGTATATGCCAACGGAAATGTATATTGCGCCACCAAACACGCAGTGGATGCGTTGAGCAAAGGTATGCGCATTGATTTATTACCACACAACATCAAAGTAACCGCAATTCATCCCGGAATGGTAGAAACAGAATTTTCCATTGTACGATTCAAAGGGGATGAAGAAAAAGCGAAAAATGTGTACAAAGGCGTTCAGCCACTTACACCAGATGATATTGCAGAGACAATATATTGGACCGCTTCACGTCCTTCTCATGTAAACATCAATGATGTAATCATCATGCCTACGGTTCAAGCCACAGCAACAACTGTATTGAGAAAATAAATTGTAATGCACATGCAAAGAGGGGCAAGCATAAAACGAATTCTTTTTCTCCTGATCATTTTTGCATGTTCGGTAAATGGTGTTGCGCAAGGATACTATTTCCGCCTTCCTCCGGTTAATCATCGTTTCAGCGCAGGTGCCACGTTCTCTTTTTTCAGCAAAGATCCACATGTTGTCAAAAGCATTCGTCCGCTTATTGGCTACAATGCTAACTATAACTGCGAAATCGAACTATTCGATAATTCCAGTTTAATCGTTGGGCTTTCTTATGTTAATCTGGGTACCCAATTTCAAGGCTACTATGCTGCGCCGGGACATACCTATGCATTTGATGGCACTTTTGCCTATACGCATCGTTTGCGTTACCAGATGACACAATTACCCATTGGAATGAAACTTAATTTCAATGCTGAAGCCGACAACTCCATTACCCCTTACCTCTTACTTGGGATTGGGTTTAGTTATATTATAAATGCCAAAACCACTATCGTTAATGATTCTACCGATATGCAGGTTTACAAAGGAACTGCTGATTTAACTAATGAAAATTCGGTTCTTCTGAAAAAGCTAAACAGTTTTGGCCAGGCAGGATTTGGAATTCAAAAGAATAACAGAAATAACGGAAGAGCACTCTTACTTGAATTTATATATAAATACGATGTGTCCAGACTGCATTACGCTGGGTATCAAAATTCCAACCGGGTTGATTTCCGGAATTCCAATATTTCAGTGATTGTAGGAATGAAATTTTGAGCAATAGGAATTATGAAACTAGTAAAACGCCTTGATATACTATTCCCTTTAACGGGCCTACTGCTGTGTGTCCCTTTTCTTCTTTTGGGCGATCAGGCGTTAGATATAGCCATCCATGATACTTATATTATTATTGCGTATGCACACATCGGCATTTTATTTTTCTTAATTCACACCCTATATGGGTTGATTTATTTTCTTATCCGAAAAAATCAAAACTATAAATTAGGGATCTGGCATTTGCTTTTGCAAACACCGCTTTTTATTTATTTTATCCCACAAGCCTATCGGTTTTTTTCCATGGCTGGGGTTACAAGAAGGTACTACACTACTGATCCTTATCCAACACTCCAAATTTTCGCGAGTATAGCTATTGTAGCAGTATTCCTTTTCATAATAGGGCATATCGTCTTTTTGATCAATATCATCTCTTCGATCGTGAAAGCTATTAAAGCAGGCTGATTGTAGCTGTAGTTAGTACAGTTCGGGCGTAGCGTCCCGCTACGTCGTGGTACCCAAGGCGTCCTCGCCTTTTTTGAATTAGATCGGCCGGAGGCCGGTGAACTGCGGCGTAGCGGGACGCTACGCCGACCCCCTAAAAAGAAAAACCCGTTACATTTCAGTAACGGGATTAAAATTAGATAAATCTCTCTCTAAACTAATCTAATTATTAATGCAAGTAACTTGCTTTTCGTGGTAAAAAGGAAAATATGTTAATACCTGTTTATTCCGGTAATATTAGATTCTGTATAAAAGACAACAATTTTAATCCAAGGGTTGCATCAGTTTATTAATTTTATCAAAAGCCTCCCTGGTTTCGGCTTTTAACCGTTCAATTATCACCCCGCAGGGGCTTATTTCCTTAATCAATTCCACACTCTGACCTGCACACCATAGAGTCTGGTAATTCCCAGGTTTTACGCTCTGTTCCAGCTTTTTCATACCACTGAGTTGTACCCACATTTTGAAGTATTTCTTCGTCGTTTTATTATTCGATAATAATCGCTCAAAAAAGTTTTGTTTATAACCAATTTTCTTTGCAAAAGGCGTATTAATAATATTACAGGGAGTTCCCGACAATTTTTCAGTCAATACAATATCTGTCATGTCCGAATTCACAATTGCATCCTTATACTCTTGATTTACAGAAGCTTCTGTACTTGCAATGAACCTAGTCCCGATGGATACCCCTGCCGCTCCCAACGCCAGCATAGAAAGGATGCCTGCTCCATCGGCAATTCCTCCTGCTGCTATGACTATTGTTTGAGGAAAATGCTGGTGTAAGGATGGAACCAGTATTTGTAAAGGGCTTGGGCCTGCGTGTCCTCCTGCTCCCTGCCCTACCGCTATAAATCCATCACAACCGGCATCAAAACATTTTTTGGCGTGCTCCAGGTTAGTCACATCACAAAACACTTTGGCTCCGTAAGAATGTGCTTGCTCAATAACCTGTGTTGGGTTTCCTAAAGAAGTAATATAAAAAGGTACTTTCTTTTGCACACAAACACGTAAATGCTTTTCATATAATGGATTTGTTTTCTGCACAATCAAGTTGACACCATAAGTTCCCTTGCTACTTAATGAATTTTTCGCTGCATTTAATTTGTCTAACAAGGCCTCCAATTCCCCATCATTTCTGTAGTTTAATGTGGGAAAAGCGGACGCAATCCCATTGTTCATTCCGGCAACAAGCATGGCTTCATTACTTACCAAAAACATGGGGGCCATGATAACAGGAAAATCAATCGCAAGCAGATCGGTCAGTTTCGTCTTCATTCTTGGAACATTATTGGGGAAAAATCGTTAAATAAAATTACTTTTGAAAGAACGAATTTAGACATTAAAGAATGTGCTTCAAAAATATTTTATGTGACACCAATTATACATTTAAATTTATAAATTGATTCAACTTTCTTAACTTTAATTTACTCAACAATGGCTGTAACACGTGTATTCGACATTCTCCCACAACTTCTGGAAAAACACAATAAGTCAAATATACTTGCAGCAAAAGAAAACGGTCAGTGGCGCACCTACTCTACAAAAGAATTTGCCGACAATGTAAATTTTCTGAGCTCTGGACTATACAATCTGGGAATTAAACCGGGAGATAAAATAGCCATCATCGCCAATAATCGCCCGGAATGGAATTTTACCGATTATGCCATACAACAGGTTGGTGCCATTAGTGTTCCCATTTACCCCACTATCAGCGAAACAGATCTAGGTTTTATTTTAAAAGATGCTGCTGTTACTTATTTATTTATTTCCAGCAAAGAATTATATACCAAGCTAAAACCTACGATTGACGCTGTTTCAAGCATTAAGGATGTCTATTCATTCAATACCGCTTCGGGCTGCAAGCATTGGTCGCTTTTACTGGAAGATGGAAAGAAAAACCCAAAAACAATCGAAATAGAAAGCATCAAAAAAACAATCAAAGCAAACGACTTACTTACGATTCTTTATACTTCCGGTACCACCGGAACACCAAAAGGAGTTATGCTTTCCCACAATAATTTAATCAGCAATTCACTAGCATCTCAAACACTGGCCCCTTTCAAAAGTGATTGGAAAGCACTTAGTTTTTTACCGCTGAACCATGTGTATGAACGCATGCTGACGACCCTGTACTTCTACCTGGGTGTTTCTGTTTACTATGCAGAAAGCATGGATACAATTGTAGATAATTTAAAAGAAGTACAGCCTCAAATTTTTTCAACCGTACCTCGACTTTTGGAAAAGGTATATGATCGCATCGTTGCAAAAGGCAATGAACAAAAAGGATTAAAGAAAAAAATATTTTTCTGGGCACTTGACCTAGGGCTACGTTATGAGTTGAATGGAGCGAATGGCTGGTTTTATGAGCAACAACTAAAGATTGCAAGAAAGCTTGTTTTTTCAAAATGGAAAGAAGCGCTTGGAGGAAAAGTGGTTGCTATCGTTTCTGGAGGCGCAGCTTTACAACCCCGCTTGTCACGCGTTTTCTTTGCAGCACAAATAAACGTATTGGAGGGATACGGTTTAACAGAAACATCTCCTGTCATTGCAGTGAACAATTTCCTGCCCAACAGCATTTGCTTTGGAACCGTAGGACCTGTTATCGATAAGGTAACGGTAAAAATTGCGGAAGATGGTGAAATTCTGGTAAAAGGCCCCAACATTATGCTGGGCTATTACAACCGTCCGGATGCTACTGCGGAAGTGATTGATACTAATGGATGGTTTCATACCGGTGATATCGGTACCTTTGTAGACAATCGTTTTTTAAAAATTACGGATCGCAAAAAGGAGATTTTCAAGACTTCTGGAGGAAAATACATTACACCGGTAATGATTGAAAACAAACTCAAAGAATCCCCATTTATAGAACAAATAATGGTCATAGGTGAAAACCAAAAATTTGCCTCTGCCTTGATTGTTCCTTCTTTTGCTTACCTGAAGGATTATTGCAAGCTTAAAAATATTGAATATAACAGCAATGAGGAAATCATCCAAAATCCGGTCATCAAAAAACGCATCATGGAAGAGGTTGAACAACTAAATAAAAGCCTTGCCCAATATGAAAAAATCAAAGCACCGGAGCTGTTATCAAGGGAATGGTCAATTGAAAAGAATGAATTGACACCCAAATTATCATTGAAACGTAAAGTTATTCTCACCGAAAATAAAGAGCTGGTTGATAAAATTTATAGAGAGAAAAACGGTAACTAACAAAAAATGATTACTATGCGTGCATAATAATTATTTTTTACGTATCTTTGAAGGAATGGAAAGAAAATATACAGAAACGGTCGATTCGAAGTTAAAGGTTGCCTGGCAACTCATCAGCCGCATGTATAACGCAGAGGCAGCAAAATATGGAGGAACCATGGCCATTGCTCATTTTCTGCTGAACATCGACAGTAAAGAAGGCTCTTACGCTTCCGATATTGCACCCTTACTGGGAATGGAACATACTTCCCTTTCACGCATCATCAGTACATTAGAAAAAGAGAAATTAATTACCCGAAAAAACGACAAAGAAGATAAGCGAAAAGTGAAGATTCTTTTAACGGAGAAGGGGAAAAAGAATAAGGAGCTTGCCAAACAAAGTGTGCGTAATTTCAATGTATTGGTAGAAGAAAAAGTGGGCAAAAAAGAAGTGAACAATTTTTATAAAATCATCACGGAAATTACTGAACTTGCAGAACAACAATACAAAATATTTAAACAAGGCTAATAATTTTTACTTACCATTTTTCTTATGAACAGAACAATAAAAAAAGTAGCAGTATTAGGTTCAGGCGTCATGGGAAGCCGTATTGCCTGCCATTTTGCAAACATTGGTGTTGAAGTCGTATTACTCGATATTGTTGGTAAAGATGCCGGTACCGATAAAAAATCCCGAAACAAGCTGGTGAATGGAGAACTGGAAACAGCATTGAAATCCAACCCCTCTCCAATCTACAAAAAAAGTTTTGCAAAGCGCATCACTACCGGAAATTTTGAGGATGATATGCAACTAATTGCTACCTGCGACTGGATCATAGAGGTGGTAATTGAACGCCTGGATATAAAGAAACAAGTTTTTGATAACGTTGAAAAACACCGTAAACCCGGAACACTTATCACCTCTAATACTTCCGGAATACCTATCCACTTAATGGCAGAAGGCAGAAGCGACGATTTCAAAAAACACTTTTGCGGAACACACTTTTTTAACCCGCCCCGCTACTTACGCTTACTCGAAATTATTCCAACACCACAAACAAGTCCGGAGGTAATTGACTTCCTGATGAACTACGGTGAACTGTTCTTAGGTAAAACAACGGTATTATGTAAAGATACACCTGCATTTATTGCCAATAGAATCGGGGTTTTCGGAATCATGAGTTTATTCCATACAGTCGAAAAATTAAACTTAACGATTGATGAAGTTGATAAGCTAACAGGGCCTGTGCTTGGCCGCCCTAAATCAGCTACATTCAGAACCTGTGATGTAGTTGGATTGGATACATTGGTACATGTGGCCAATGGTGTTGCTCAAAATTGTCCAAAAGATGAAGCCATTGATACTTTTAAAATTCCTGGATATGTTTCAAAGATGGTGGAGAATAAGTGGCTGGGAAGCAAAACCGATCAGGGGTTTTATAAAAAAGTAAAAGGCGCAAACGGCAAATCGGAAATACATGCACTTGATTTAAAAACATTAGAATACAAGCCTTCTCAAAAAGTAAAATTTGCGACGCTGGAAACAACTAAATCCATTGACAACTTGCGTGACCGCATGAAAGTATTGATGGCAGGGACAGATAAAGCAGGAGAATTTTACCGCGCTACTTTTTACAGTCTGTTTGCTTATGTAAGCAACCGTATTCCTGAAATTACCGGTGAACTTTATAAAATTGATGCGGCGATGAACACCGGCTTTGCGTGGGAACTAGGCCCTTTTGAAGCATGGGATGCTTTGGGTGTTGCTGATACCGTAAAAGCAATGGAGGCTGCTAACATTAAACCAGCGCAATGGGTAAAAACCATGCTGGAAAGTGGTACCACTTCCTTTTATAAAATTGAAAATGGCAACAAAAAGTTTTATGACATTGCTTCCAGATCCTATAAGACAATTCCAGGAACAGAATCATTCATTTTATTAGATAACATTCGTCCCACAAAAACAGTTTGGAAAAACAGCGGTGCGGTTGTCACCGATATTGGTGATGGAATCCTGAATTTAGAGTGGAACACAAAAATGAATTCTATTGGTGGAGAAGTAATCGAAGGTATCAACAAAGCCATCGAAATTGCGGAGAAGGATTTTCGCGGATTGGTTATTTCCAATGAGGGCGCCAACTTTAGCGCTGGTGCCAATGTAGGAATGATTTTCATGATGGCCGTTGAACAAGAATATGATGAATTGAATTTCGCTATCAAAACATTCCAAAATACGATGATGCGTGTGCGTTACTCCAGCATACCGGTGGTTGTAGCCCCTCATAACATGGCATTGGGTGGTGCTTGTGAAATGAGTTTGCACTCCGACAGAGTTGTAGCGCATGCAGAAACCTATATGGGACTTGTTGAATTTGGTGTAGGCTTAATCCCTGGTGGAGGCGGTACGAAAGAGTTTGCAGTGCGTTTATCAGATGAGTTGCAGGAAGGAGATATTGAATTGAATAACTTCCGTGATCGTTTCTTAACCATCGGTCAGGCAAAGGTTTCTACTTCTGCACACGAAGCCTTTGATTTAGGTTATTTGAGAAAAGGAAAAGACACCGTTGTTGTTTCCCGTAACCGTGTGTTGACCGAAGCAAAAGCCAATTGCCTGGAACTGGCGAATGAAGGATACACCAAACCTGCACCTCGTAAAGACATTCGTGTACTTGGAAAACAGGCGTTGGGATTGGCTTACCTGGGTGCAAATTCCATGCAGGTTGGAAATTACATCAGCGAACACGATACAAAAATTTCCCAAAAATTAGCATGGGTGCTTTGTGGTGGTGATTTGTCAGCTCCTACTCTTGTTAGTGAACAATATTTACTTGACTTAGAACGCGAAGCGTTTTTAAGTTTGTGTGGAGAACGCAAGACGTTAGAACGTCTTCAATCCATTATCACAGGTGGTAAAATATTGCGTAACTAATCTCATGTCTCATATTTAATATATAAATACTATGAATGCATATATTGTAACTGGTTTTAGAACTGCCGTAGGCAAAGCTAATAGAGGCGGTTTCCGCTTTACCAGACCGGATGATTTAGCTTCCGATGTGATCAAACATTTGATGGCCTCCGTTCCTTCTGTAAACCCGGAAGAAGTAGATGATTTAATCGTAGGCAATGCCATGCCTGAAGCAGAGCAAGGGTTGAACATGGCTCGCCTCATTTCTTTAATGGCTTTCAATACGGATAAGGTTGCCGGTGTAACTGTTAACCGTTATTGTGCATCCGGTTTGGAAACAATCGCTACGGCATCTGCAAAGATTCATGCGGGTATGGCTGATTGTATCATTGCCGGAGGAGCAGAAAGCATGAGCCTTATTCCTATGGGTGGCTGGCGCATTGTACCACACCCGGGCATTGCACTCACCCACCCTGATCATTACTGGGGTATGGGATTAACCGCAGAGGCTGTGGCAAAAGAATACAATGTATCACGTGCAGACCAGGATGCATTTTCATTTGAATCCCATCAAAAAGCGATCAATGCAATTAAATCGAATAAATTCAAAGACGAGATTGTTCCTATAAAAGTGACCGAAACCTATGTAGATGAAAACGAAAAAAAACGCACCCGAGATTTTTTAGTAGATACAGATGAAGGCCCTCGTGCAGATACTACCATGGATGCCCTAGGAAAATTAAAACCTGTGTTTGATGCCAAAGGAAGTGTAACCGCTGGTAACTCCTCACAAACAAGTGATGGTGCCGCTTTTGTACTGGTGGTAAGCGAAAAATTTTTGAAGAAACACAACCTTAAACCCATTGCCCGCATGGCGAGTTACGCTGCTGCCGGTGTACCTCCTCGTATCATGGGAATCGGGCCTGTAGCAGCCATTCCAAAAGCATTAGCTTTAGCCGGATTAAGTCAAAACCAAATCGACTTAATTGAATTGAACGAAGCTTTTGCTTCTCAATCGCTAGCTGTGGTAAGGGAATTAAAATTAAACCCAGAAATTGTAAACGTAAACGGTGGTGCTATTTCATTAGGCCATCCGTTGGGATGTACCGGTGCGAAACTATCGGTTCAGCTATTCAATGAATTGCGTAGAAGAAATAAAAAATATGGAATTGTAAGTATGTGTGTAGGAACCGGTCAGGGTGCAGCAGGAGTATTTGAATTGCTATAACCATTTTTCAAAAACCTGCGTACATCAAGTATTAACTAGAAATTAACCGCTTAACTTTTCTAAACATGGAAACTACTAAGCCTAACACAGAAAAAACTATGTCAACATTAAAAGGTGGAGAATTTCTTATCCGCGAAACAGAAGCTAAGGACATTTTCATTCCCGAAGAATGGAATGAAGAGCAATTAATGATTGCGCAAACCTGCCGTGATTTTTTAGCACAACATGTTGAACCTAACCTCAACCGCATTGATGCACAGGAGGAAGGATTAATGGTTGATCTGCTGAACAAAGCCGGTGAGCTCGGTCTGCTTGGAATTTCTGTTCCGGAGGAATATGGTGGATTTGGAAAAGACTTTACCACTTCGATGTTAGCGACAGAAGTTGTTGGTGCCGGGCATTCATTTGCAGTAGCTATTTCTGCGCACACTGGTATTGGAACCTTACCGATTTTATATTATGGGAACGATGCACAAAAAGCCAAGTATATTCCCAAGCTTGCGTCTGGCGAATGGAAAGGAGCTTATTGCTTAACGGAGCCTAGTGCGGGTTCGGATGCGAACTCCGGAAAAACCAACGCCAAATTAAGTGCAGATGGGAAACACTATATTTTGAACGGACAAAAAATGTGGATCACCAATGGCGGGTTTGCTGATATCTTCACTGTGTTTGCGAAAATCGACAATGATGAAAACTTAAGTGCATTTATTGTTGAAAAAGCATTTGGTGGTATTTCTTTAAACCCGGAAGAACACAAGATGGGTATCAAAGGTAGTTCAACACGCCAGGTATTCTTTAATGATTGCAAAGTTCCGGTTGAAAATCTCTTGTCGGACAGACAAAACGGATTTAAAATCGCGGTGAACATTTTAAATTTAGGACGTATCAAATTGGCGGGTGCTGCAGTGGGTGGCTCAAAAGAGACTACTTCTAAATCCGTGCAGTATGCCAACGAACGTCAGCAATTTGGTCGCCCTATTTCAAAATATGGCGCTATTCGTTATAAATTAGCTGAACAAGCGATTCGCATCTTTGCAAGTGAATCGGCGACTTACCGTTGCAGCCAGAATATTGAAGATGCCATCAAATCATTGGTTGCAGGTGGCATGGATGAAGCGAAAGCAAAGTTAAAAGGTGTTGAACAATTTGCTGTGGAAGCTGCTATCCTAAAAGTGCATGCTTCGGAAGCCCTGGATTATGTGGTGGATGAAGGCGTGCAGATTTATGGTGGTATGGGGTACAGTGCCGAAGCACCGATGGATCGCTCCTACCGTGATGCACGTATCAACCGAATCTTTGAAGGAACCAATGAGATCAACCGTATGTTAACGGTTGACATGATGCTAAAACGCGCCATGAAAGGTGAACTGGATTTGATGACGCCTGCGCAAAAAGTTGCTGCTGAACTGGTAAGTATTCCTGATTTCAGCACATCTGATGAAACCTTATTTTCTAAAGAAAAGAAATACATTGCCGGCTTTAAAAAAGCAACGTTAATGATTGCAGGAGCTGCCGTACAAAAACTCATGATGCAATTGGGCAAAGAGCAAGAGATCCTGATGAACATTGCAGATATGTTGATTGAAGTATATGTTTCTGAATCGGTACAATTGCGTGTGGAGAAAATGGTTGCTTTAAAAGGAGAAGCTGCCTGCAAAGAGCAATTGGATATGATGCGTGTGTACATCAATGATGCGGCTGACCGAATTCATAAATCCGGAAAAGAGGCGATTAATACCTTTGCAACCGGTGATGAGCAACGCATGATGCTGGTGGGTTTAAAACGCTTCACAAAAACAGAATCGTTGAATACAACCGAAGCAAGAAGAAGCATTTCTGCAAAAATGATTGCGGAGAATAAATATTGCTTCTAAAAAAAGTTTATTATAATGGGAAGGCCGCGATTTAGCGGCCTTTTTTATTATCTCAAAATTTTAGCATTCTAATCTATACAACGTTACTATATTTGTATAATGGAACCAGAAATTCACACTACCTACTACTCTTCTCCAGTCGGCCCTATTGAGATAACAGGGAACGAGGAAGGTATTCTGGGTGTGTATTTCGTAGATGTTAAGAAAAAATCCTCCAATGAAGTACATCCCTGCTTAAAAGAATGTGTATACCAGTTGGATGAATATTTCAAAGGTATACGCACTGAATTCGGTTTAAAATTAAACCCCAAAGGTACCGCATTTCAACAAAAAGTATGGGCACAACTGTTAACTGTACCTTTTGGTAAAACAGCTTCTTACCTTGATATTTCAAAGCTTATTGGTGATGTAAAAGCAACACGTGCTGTTGGAAATGCCAATGGTAGCAACCCCATTTCTGTTATTATTCCCTGTCATCGCGTTATCGGATCCAGTGGAAAATTGGTCGGATATGGTGGTGGTATTAAGAAAAAAGAATGGCTGCTGGAACATGAACGCAACATCCTTCACGGAAAGCAAACTAACTTATTTGAACAGTAAACCCTCGGTTTACACAGAATTAAAAAGGCTTCGTACTATTGCGTACGAAGCCTTTTTAATCTACTGTTTGATAAATTTATTCCAATTTCAACACCCACGCATCTTTGTACTCTGTCTTGAACTTCACAAGTTCAGTTTCAGCATCTGCTTGTTTGTCGAATCTGTTCGCAACTACATAGTAGGTTTTCGTCTTGCTATTTTGTGTGATCTGCGTCTTACTATAACCTTTAATTAAGTTGGAGCTTTTAAACTTCCCAGCGTTTTCTTTATTGTTAAAGCTTCCTATAACGATGTAGTATCCACCCATAATTGTCAGACCATTTTCATCCACAAATGAATTAGTGGTTGACGTACGCATTAGATTCTCTGTTAAGTTTGTTTCATGCGGTTTCTTTGTTGTATCCTGGTCAAATCGTCCATTTCCAATACGCTCTGTCTTCATTTGTGCCAATTCCGCTTTTATACGTTGCAGCTCAATTTCATTTGTATCAGCTTTCGTTTTTAAGTTTTGAAGTGCCTCATCATACGCCATGTCGCTTGGTTTCTTTGGTGTTGTTTCTTCTGTTTCAGCTGTTGTTATGCCAGCATCTTTTGCAGCATGACTTCCAAATGTAAAACCAAGTAACAACTCAGAAGATGATCCGATAGATGATTTCACGTTATTGATTCCCAAATCGTATGCATATCCAACACTTAAGCCCTTAAAACGAACACCTGCACTCACTGCAACCGCGTTATTGCTGTGGTAAGTGGCACCGATCCAACCGATTTTTTTCCAATCCAATACCAGGTTTCCATCGTATTGAATCGTTGAGTTTTCATAATATCTAACCATTATCAACGGATAAACGGTTATTTGTTTTTCTTTTACGATATCTATCACATATTTAACGGACCCAAGGTAACTGCGTTCCAATTTGTAGGAAGCATCCTTACCCGTTTTTGTATCATATTTAATTTTGTTTGCAAACAATTGAGGAACAGCAGCACCTATCTCCAGGCTTTTCCATTTATAAGCCACTCCAAAATCAGCGCTAAATACGGTTCTGCTTTGTGTACCCATTGCCAAATAAGGATCTTGTGTATCACGCACCACCACCTTTGAAAAATCTATTCTATTATTGATAACACCAACAGCAACTCCAAAGAATAAATTGTTATCGTTGTCATTCAATTTGATTCGGTAAGAATAATTAACAAATGCGCCTAAGCGGCTGGTAATGTCTGTTACATCCGAGTGCAAATTCAATCCTAGCCCTATGTTTTTCGCTTGAATAGGCCCATCAACAGTCAAATAACTTGTCTGTGGTGCTCCTGCAACACCGGTCCACTGCGAACGATGTGTTAAAAAAGCATTCACCTCATCTTTAATTCCTGTTAATGCCGGGTTGGTCACAAACTGATTGTTATAATATTGGCTGCTAAGCGGCATTTGTTGTGCAAGCGCTGACCCTGAAGATAAAAGCAGTACCAATTTTAAAATTGAATTCTTCATAAGATGTTTGTTTTTGTAATAGAACTTTCCAAAAAATAAGTTTATAATTTAACTGCTATCTACTTTTGCCCCAATATGGTTACTGCACCTTTTAAGACCTTGGATGAACCTTCAAACTTGATCACATAATAGTAAGTTCCATCTGCCAGTTTTTTTCCATCTTGTGTTCCATCCCATTTGTTGTCATAGCTATTGGAAGTATATACTTCTTGTCCTTGGCGTGTAAGAATGGTCACCTGCGTATGCGGATAATTTTCAATATTTTCAATAATCCAGGTATCGTTATAGCCATCTCCGTTTGGAGTCATTAAGTTGGCAATAATCACTTTGTAATCGTTCAACACCTTAACCGTTACTGAATCGCTTGCCATACATCCATTCACATCAATTACCAACACATTATAGGTAGTATTTACCAATGGCATTGCTGTTGGATTTTGTATACTTGGATCACTCAATCCGGTTGATGGAAACCATGACCAGGTAGAAATTGCCGTATTTGCTACAGGCATAAGTACTACAGATGAACCCAGGCTGATGCTGGTATCTATTCCTGCATCCAGGATAGGAGGATTAAACACATTGATGTTTACAGAATCACTTGCTGCACATCCGGTAACCGGATCAGTAATCACTAATTTATATTGTCCGGTTGTTTTTACAGTGATGTCTTTTGTTGTATAAGTTGAATTCCATAAATAATTATATGTTCCCGCTGTTGCCATCAATTTAATACTATCACCAATACATACACTGTACTTACCATTAGAAGAAGTAATGGCTTTAGGAGGCAATGCATTTACAATCACTTTTTTAATGATGGTATCTGTACATCCTAAATTGGACGTTAATTGTAAGTTCACATCATAGGTACCTGCTGCAGCATATGTATGTGTTGGGTTTGATGAAAGAGACACTGTTCCATCGCCGAAGTTCCAAATGGAATATAAAATCGCTCCGGTAGAAATCGTTGATAGATTTTTAAACACGGTCGTCGTTCCTTCGCAGACGGTATCTGCAGTAAATAGTGCCACAGGTGAAGGAATCAACGATATGGTTGTAATGGTTGATATGGCCTGTGTACAATTTCCGTTTTGTACAATTGCTCTGTAGGATGTTGTTTTTGGAATATTTGAATAGGTATAAGTAGGCAATGTGTTTGCAATCGCTGTCCAGGTGGTACCACCGTCAATTGATGATTCCCATCTTAAGATTGAACCAAAATAATTTGTCAGTGTTAATGTTCCGCCATTTGAGCCTTCACAGGCTCCGGATGAACCTGCACTTATGTTTCCACCAACAGACGTAGGGTAAACATATATTTTAACTGCTACGGATGTATCGATAGTACATGAACCATTTTGCACAATTGCTCTGTACAATGTTGATTGTGTAAGATTGGAGTATACTAACGAGTCAGATGTGTTTGCAACATCCGTCCATATGATACCATCATCTGTGGATTTTTGCCAGCTTTTCACTATTCCTCTGTATCCGGTTAACCGAAGCGTGTTTCCATTTATACCAGAACATACGCTATCTGCTTTCATTACTGTACCTGCAATCGTATTTGGATTTACATAGAATGTACCGATAGTTGATGTATCTCTGCTGCATCCAGTAATTACGATTGCTCTGAATAAGGTGGTATCCTTTATATTTGTATAACTTAATGTGTTTGTTTTTACACCGATAGAATCCCAGGTAACTCCGCCATCTTTAGATTGTTGCCAGTAATCAACTGTTCCTACAGCGCCTGTTAATACAAGGTTTCCACTGTTCATTGTATCGCAAACAATAACATTCGCCACACTTCCCCCATCTGCTAATGGATTAACAGTAATTTGTGCGCGTGCACTAGTATCCGCCACACAATTACCGTTTCTAACTTTTACATGGTACAAAGTAGTAGTTGCAAGGTTATTGTAAACTAATGAATCCGTTGTATTCGAAATTGGTAACCAGCTAGTCCCTCCATTTACGGATGATTCCCAACTGTCAATTATACCCACATACCCTGTTAATTTTAATTTTCCTGCATTTGCTCCTGCACATACAGTTGCGCTTCCCAAAAGTGTCCCAACAACTGGTTTTGGATTCACATACACAACACCTATTGTAGATGTATCATTGCCGCATCCGCTGGTTGTGATAAGTACTCGGTACCAGGTAGTATCTTTTATATTCGTTAAGTTTAAAGTAGTTGTTACATTTGAAATGCTGCTCCAGGTGATTCCACCATCAGCTGAAGATTCCCAACCTTGAATAGTTCCCGAAGAACCTGTAAGCGTTAATGTACCACTATTGATTGTATCACAGAATGAGAGTGAATTCAATGTTCCACCGTTAGCAATCGGGTTTACGGTGATGCTTACCACGTTAGATGTATCTGCTGAGCAAGTACCACTTTTCAATAGTACACGATAAGCTGTACTGGTTGTAAGGTTTGAATACACCAACGAATCTTTTGTATTGGCAACGGTCGTCCAGGTAGCTCCTCCATTGATTGATTGTTCCCAACTTGTAATGGCACCAACATAACCTGTTAATTTTAATGTACCAGTATTCACACCTGCACAAACAGTATCGTTTGCGGATAATGTTCCCGCATCCGTTAATTGACTAACCGCAATTGTTGTAACTGTAGAAGTAGCATTACCGCACCCAACGTTTCCAATAACTGCTCTGTATTGTGTTGTAACTTTTAAGTTTGTGTATGCCTGTGAAGTTGTTGTATTAGCGATAGCCGTCCAGGTAGTTCCCCCATCGGTTGAATATTCCCATCTTAGTATAGTTCCAACAGAACCTGTTAACGTAATTGTGCCATTATTGATTGTATCACAATAACTTGCACCTGCTGAAAGTGTCCCCGCAGTTACCGGATCTTCTACTTTTATTGTTACTACACTTGAATTAGCTCCATTACAACTTGCATTTTTAACATATACTCTGTAAGAAGTAGTTGTTGTTAAATTTAAATAGGCTTGTGAACTGGTGGTATTACCCAATGTCAACCAGTTAATTCCACCATCTGTTGAAAATTGCCATTGTTGAATTGCTCCGGTATATCCTGTTAAGTTTAATGTTCCGCTATTTGCACCTTTACAAACAGTATCTGACGACGAAAGTGTTCCACCTACAGAGGCTGCATCCACAGTAACAATGGCTATAGAAGATGTATCATTGGAACATGCCCCGCTTTTAACGAGCGCCCTGTAATAAGTGGTGGCTGTGATATTCGAGTAATTAAGTATAGTAGTTGTATTTGCAATTGAAGACCAAGTTGCTCCGCTATTGGTAGACGATTCCCAATTTTGAACGGTTCCCGATTTTCCGGTTAAGGTCAATGTTCCGTTGTTGGAACCGCTACAAACCGTCGCATTACCAAGTACGGTTCCACCTACTGACAGAGGACTTACTGTTAATGTGGCAGCAGAAGAATTAGCCGTATTGCAACTTCCGTTTTTAACAACAGCCCTGAATAAGCTTGTTGAAGTCAAATTTAAATAACTATAAGATGAGGTTGTGTTCGCAATTGTATTGTAAGTCGTACCATTATCTAACGAAAACTCCCAGCGTACCACCGTCCCATTATTTCCAGCTAAAGTAAGCGTACCTGAATTATTTCCATAACATATATTCGTATTGGAAGTAACAGCACCACCAACAGAAGGTGCATCCACTGCTATTGTATCGATGCTTGAGTTTGCTGATGCACAGGAACCACTTTTTACAACTGCCCTGTAGTAAGTAGTAGCTGTCAAATTTGTATACGATTGTGTAGCGGTAGCATTAACAATGGGCGTCCAGCTGATTCCATCAACGGAAGATTCCCAATTTTGAATCGTACCGGTATATCCGCTAACGGTAATGTTACCTGAATTACTACCACTGCACACCTGGCTTTTAGGAGCTGTTGTTCCTCCTACAGAAACAGGTGTTACGGTAATCGTTGCACTTCCAGAGTTTACTGCTGTACACGTACCATTTTTTACGTTTGCACGATACATGGTAGTAGCTGTGAGATTGGAATAGGCTTGAGATGTTGTTATGTTTGCGATCGTTGTCCAGGTTGTTCCTCCATTGGTAGAAAACTCCCAATATTGAACACTTCCTGTTTGGCCTGTTAAGTTTAATGTTCCGCTATTAGAACCGCTACAAACTGTTGCATTTGCAGTAACATTTCCGGCAACCGTGGAGCTGGCTGTAGTGATTGTTGAATTACTTGAATTTGCAAGCGCACAAGCACCGCTTTGTACAACTGCTCGATAAATGGTTGAGGTGACGATATTTAAATAAGCGTTAGTTGTCGATACGTTAGTGATATTGGTCCAGGTGGTACCACCATCTGTTGAAGACTGCCACCTTAAAATACTTCCGGTGTGACCAGACAATGTTACGTTACCACTATTGGATCCTGTACAAACAGTAGTTGCAGCTGGGCTCGTCGTTCCTCCAACAGATAATGGGTTAACCAGGATTGAAGCTCCTGGCGAATATGCAGCAGGGCATGAACCATTAACAACTGAAACTCGGTACGAACGTGTTGCAGTAAGGTTGGTATATCCAATTGATGTAGATGTTGCAGTCGTATCAATCCATGTGGCTCCAGCATTTAATGAGTATTGCCATTTCTGGATAACTCCAACACGTCCACCGCCGGATGTAAGTATACCACTATTGCCGGATATACAAACATTTGTTGCTCCAGTGATGGTTCCTCCGACAGAAACAGCATCAATAGCAATTGTTGCAATCGCTGAATAAACTGGTGTACAAGCCCCGTTTTGAACTTGTACCCTGTATTTTGTAGCAACTGTTAAGTTATTATAAGATTGTGAGGTGGATGTATTGGAAATGTTGATCCAGGTTCCCCCTCCGTCTGTGGAGTATTGCCAACCAAGTACACTTCCGGTATGGCCTGTTAATGTTAGTGTTCCGCTATTACCACTTGTACAAACACTCGAGGGTGCTGTAATAGTTCCTCCAATGGATGGTGAAATCGCATTCACACTATAGCCGGTATAGGTATCATTACCTGGTGTAGGGTCACCCGGCACTGAAACAGTTGCATCAAATGAATAGGCCCCTGGAACGGATAAGTCAGCTTTTGTTGTAAATGTATAAGTATAAGAAGTATTTTGAGGAATATTTGGTGCAGCAACCATTTCAGTTACTGGTGCTCCTCCATTAATCGTATAAGAAACGTTGAAAGGTGTTGTTATGCTTCCTGGGCCGTAGTTAAAGATTTTTACCGTAACATTTTCGGTCGAAGTCAGAGAGCATCCCGTTACAGGCGATGTAAAACTTCCACTAGGTGCTGCAAGTGCGGCGTCCTGTTGCCCTACTGAGAATTTACTAATCAAAACAAGCGATAGTAACGTAATTATTTTTTTCATAAATAAAATTTTGAATTTGAATAGATTTTCAGTATATTAATTCAAGATGAATTTTATACGAACATTAAATATTAGGGTTACGAATATGTTATAATTATAGGCAAACGATAATTTAAGGTGTACTAAGTGAAATGGGTATTATTTTCCCATTCATCAATTTATGCGCATTCAAGCAAAAATCCATAATAAAAACAGCCATTTCAGATGGCGTAACAGGCGCCTTATAGCCTGGAAATGCTTCTTCCAGCATTTCCGTTTGTACTGCTCCTAAAGCAAGGCAATTAATTGAGATGTTTTTTTCCTTCAACTCCTCTGCCAAACACTCTGTAAAACAGACCAGTGCAGCTTTACTGGAGCTATACGTTGATAATCCAGCAAATTTCACACTTCCTTGTACACCCCCAATACTACTGATATTTACAATGTGTGAACGTTGTTTCCCAACCATGTAAGGAAGTAACTCCTGAATGAGGCGCATCACGGAAAATACGTTAACATTATATACATATTCCATCTCTGCCCTTTTAATAGCCGAAAAAGGCTTATTGAGAATAGCACCCGCATTATTCACTAATAGATCTATGGATGAAACAGTTTTTAGAATGTTTTTTATACCGGCTTCTAAGGATTGATCATTGGATAAATCACATACAATGGGCGTGACTTTACAAGTTGAATTGATGGATTGACACTCTTTTACTAACGCATTCAATTGATCACCCTTGCGCGAAAGTGCAAAAATAGTATAATCATCTTCTTTGCAAAATTGCTTGACCAATTCATATCCTATCCCTCTGCTCGTTCCTGTAATTACAATATTTTTCATAGTTTGCCTGAAATTTGTTTCGATCAAAGAAACCATTTTTTACTAACTTTACCAAGTCAATTAAAAAGATGAAATCTTTCTGCATTACCCTTCTTTTTTGCTTTATAATTTCCATTGGCTTTGCGCAAGATAGTACGATGATCCGCAAACATCCTTTGAAACCAAGATTGCTTGATCGCATGTACACCGGTGGCAATTTGGGTTTCCAGTTTGGAAGAGAAACGTTTGCAGAAGTATCACCCATCCTTGGTTTTCAAATCACCGATCAATTTTCTGCGGGCATTGGATTAACTTACCAATATTACAAATACCAGGATGTTCAGTATAAATTGGAAAGCAATGTATATGGAGGTAAATTATTCGGGCGATATTTTTTTACTGACTTCTTATTCGGATATGCAGAGTTTGAACATTTAAATTTGGATGCCTTTGATTTTTACCCCAAAAAAAGACGTGTGGATGTGGAAAGCTTATTGGGTGGGGGTGGGTATTTTCAGCGCTTTAATGAAAATAGCAATTCTGGCTTGTTTGCAATGATTCTTTATAATTTTACGGAGTCGGCGTATACACCTTATTCCAATCCGATTGTAAGGATAGGATTTAATTTAGGGTTTTAGAGCTGTAAGTCTTTCACTTCACATCATCTATTTTATATCCATCATTTTCTTTTATGACTGTAACGTGAAGTATTACCGCTTTTTTGATAGGCTTAATTTCACCTGGAGTCTCTGCGTATGTAGCCATAAAGTATACAATATAGCCATTTTTCTTTTCCCGATTTTTTCAACTCTTAGGTTTTCATTTAAAATCACACTGCCAAGGTCATTTGTTGGGACATCTGCCCCAACATTATCAAATGCTTCCTTGGTTTCATTTCTAAGTTTTAATGTGCAATACATTTGTATTAATTTCGAAATGTATTTTAGTGGTTTCACAAAACTTTAATAATCACAATATTCGATATCTTCCACATTGAAAATATTGTTGCATATTTTGATGAATTTAATGCTATCATTTTTATAAACAACTACATCGCCTTTCAATTTACCATATCCAATGGAATAAACTGAAGTTCTAGATAAATCGATTTGTAATGTATCTAAATTCTTACTTAGCTTGGCTTTTGGGTTTTTAATGTAAAAAGCCGATTCTAAAATGCTGATTTTCAAGCTATCTTTTTTTTGACAAATTGCTATCGAATTAATATTAGTAATTCCTGAAACTGAATTTACATAGGACAAAACGCTTAAAACAATGCACAAAACTGATGCGAACAGAATGATATATTTTTTTTTCATGGTTTTATAGGATAGATTTTATTCCAAATTGCTAATGACTCCTTAAGCTGTCGTGGTGTAGTAAAAGTAGAGTTTTCCCTAGCGTTTAGAGATTCGCCAGTGGTATGATTCCAAATAGCTGCTGAAAATCCAGCACATGTATTCCATGCAGTCCAATTAACATTATCTGGACTAGATAGGAATGAAACTAATTTATTGTATTGTTCATTCGTAATTGTTCTAGTCCTGGACATTTCTTTTAGCCTACCTTTTTCTCTATTGTACCAAAGTTCTTGCTCACCCTTATTTCCCCACAGTGAGACTGTTATAGTCCCACCATCTTTTTTAGCTAATTCAATCCATGCATGCCCTGCGCCAGAGTCGTCTTCTCCATAAGTATTAGCGACAATAGTTATACTTCCCCACTGGTCATTTCTAACCTCCTCAATACTATACTTATAACTTGTTCCTTGATACAACCATATATTGTCATTACCATATATATAGTCATCGACCGTTTCTTTGAATATTTCAAATACTTTTTTTGTGGGCGAAGGAGGCGTAAATGGATTTACTCCAAAACTTTGCAAACGAGCCGCGTATTCTGAGGAAACAAGCTTTCCTCTGTAATAAGTTCCACCATTTGCTTGAACCAACCCCATCCATTTTTGACTTACAGCTGTATATCCACCCGACTGCAAAAACCAACTACCAGAAACAGTTGATATACCAGGACCACCTGGTGAAATGGTTCCAAAATTTCCATCACCACCACCCAAATCCCAATCATCATCAGAACTCATACCTGTTGGATCTGTATATCGAATAGGGTTGTTCATCAAAAAGCTAAACGGACTTACAGCAGCAAACGCATCTGCCATCGGATCCGGCTGAAACGTTCTTCCCAACTGAGGGTCATACATACGCGCATGGAAATCGTACGTATTCAAACCATTCTCCTGGTAATCCATTCCATTGAATTTATAAGTGTTTGCCCCTCCTGAGCCCACATTGGAATCAAATGTATTACCGAAGGGGTAATATTCATCACGTTGTAAAATCTGTACAACACCTGCATTGGAAGTATACGTTAAGCGGATATTACCAACTTGATCCTTCATAAAATAATCATAACGATAGGTTCCGGATACAGATAAATAATAAACCCTTCCTTCCGCTGTAAATGCAGCATCTACAGTACCATTCAGATACTGGGTTGATCCCAGATAATCATTGGTTAAGGTTAACGTGGCTCCGTTATATTCTTGTTTTCTCAATTTGTTTCCAGAAGCATCATAGGTAAATATAGTTTTTTTTCCGTTCGTTTGTGTAATTTGCTCCGGTAAATTCAAAACGTTGTATGTAATACTTGAAATACGTTTATTGTCATCCACTATTAAATTTCCGTTTGGATCGTAAACATAATCCGCACTTCCCTTTGCATTAGGTCCATTCTCAAAATCATTCGTATAAGACGTTAATGTTGAGACTGCATCTTCAACTGTTGACAGGCGATTACCTTGATAGACATAAGAAATATTATCTATTAACCCATATGTGCTGTTTCCTGTTATTACCCCATTTTGTTGCAATGTTTTTATATTACCATTCGCATCATAAGTGACAGCACCAACTGTGAAATTATTATTTTCAGAACTGCTTGTCCAGTTTGTATTATAGTAGCGTCTATACCCAGCTGAGGTCAATCTGTTTAAATCATCATAGGTGTAAAGATAGCCCTGCTTTTTATTACTAGAAGTACTTTTCCAAAAAATTTCTGCAACATTTCCATTATAACAAGCTTTGGTATTGTCTATTTCTAAATCTTTGTAGTAGTTGAATTGCATCCCAAAAATATCATTGGCATCGTTGTTAAATACGCCATCATTTGTCAAATCCGGATTGTTGATACGCGTCAGCCAACCTCTTTCATTGTATGTATAATCGACTGATTGCAGATAAGCAGGCGTCGCAAGATTTGTACTGTACATATTCTTTTCCGCGATCTTTGATCCAAGGTCGGTATATTTATAATCAGCCAAAATTACTTGCGCTTGTGCATTTATTTT
This sequence comes from Bacteroidia bacterium, assembly GCA_035696085.1. Classification (GTDB taxonomy): domain Bacteria; phylum Bacteroidota; class Bacteroidia; order 2-12-FULL-35-15; family 2-12-FULL-35-15; genus 2-12-FULL-35-15. The sequence continues at coordinate 25,198 of DASRRA010000030.1, forward strand.
ATGCAATATGCGGGTTAATCTTCCCAGGTGATCATATTGATTTGTGGTTTGTACATATGCACCTGCGCCTGCTGTTAACTTATTGTCTTCAATCTGGTTTACTGCACGTCCCTGAAAATCGTAGTCCTTCGTAACGGTATTCAAAACGTTATTTATGTTTGCGTGTTGAATCTGAATTAAATTATTGTATTGATCATAATAATTTGCAGAAGTTGTCCAAGTGGAAGTACCCAATACATTCAGTTTTATTCCGGTTGTTGCACCTATGGGCGTTGAACTGGCACTCGCAGTAGTATACCCTAAACCAGGTGCGAATGATAAACCTGCAAGATCGGTATATTTATAATCATCATAATAATTTTTTATGAGCGATGTCAACGTGTTTGTAGCATCTGCTTTGGGATACGAAAGATTGTTTGTGAAATCCCTGTTAGGCAAAGTCCCCAATGTACGCGTTTCAAAACGCGCACCCAAAGCAGAATTGGTTAATTCCGTTCTTACAATTGCCATCGTTAGCGTTCTGCTCACTGCTTTAAACGTACCGGTTTCAACCGGGCGATTTTGCGCATCATACTTTACATAACTAAACTCCTGAGGGTTCTTTGCTTTCTGGTTCGCGTCCTGTGTTACAACAGGTCTGTCCCAACGGTCATAGGCCACCTCCACCCATCCGGCACCTGGTGATCTTTTTGAAATTAGCCTTCCGCGTTCATCGTAATTGTATTGAAAGCAGTAATCATCCATGAACGTGCTTGGTAAGGTTGCTGGAATAGCGCTTATTTTAGAGGCTGTGAGTCCCTCGGGTTGTATGACTACACGTAATCTGTTAAAATCATCATACACATAATATGTCTGCGTGAGAATCGTAGTACCGTTCGTCGCGTATTGACGCTCCAGAATTTTCATACCCCTATTATTTGTATAGACCTTCCTTATTTTTTTGTCTTCATCGGTTATTTCGGTAACCCATAAGTTTTCGGCAGGAGCCTGATAATAATCCACACTTAATGCCGGCCCACTTATCAGTTTTATAGATTTTATCGCATCCACCACAGTAGGTGGATTGTTATCAATTACCGAAGAGAATTTTTGAACCATTGTTCGCGTTGTACCTGGAATATCCGGTTGATATTCTTTACCTACTCCTCCTTTCTCTTTTAGCCTGTTGGCCGGTGAATTTTCAGTCACCACTCTACTGAATGCATACTCAGTTGTGTAGAATTTTTCCTTTGCTGTTTTATAATATATATCTTGTTCACCAAGCATATCTTCGTGATATTCTCCATCTGTAGTACTGGCTTTATAGGGTAAAAATTGTGTACCGGCAGTTTCGTCTTCGTCATACCACATAGGTGATACAATATCTGTTTTTGATGGACTGCCTTTCCAAACCACGTCCTGGATTTTGCGGACAGACCCGTCGAAATATTCTTTCAGCACAATCTTCCCGTCTTCTGTTAAGGCATTTACGTCCGCTTCTGTTTTCTTTCCAGCAAGCTTAATTGATTCGGTAGTAATCCCTATTACTTTCTTTTGTTGCGTGACGATAGTGGTTGCATTTGTTGGCTCTCCAACCACACTGATATTATCCATTGTAAACGGTTGGCCGGTATTGGTGCCGGCATCATTAATCCATCTAATACCCAAATCAAAAGTCTTCCCTTCTAATGTTGCCGGAAGTTTCACCAATGTTGCTTTGGCAACAGTTGATTGATTGTAGTACTTTCCGGTATTACTTACGCCTCCGTAAGCTAACCAGGTAAAGGTCAGACCTCCATCCGTTGAATAACCGATCTGTGCGTAATCGGAAGCAGAGGTAGATGCGCATTTCCAATCCATCTTCAAAAACAAGTTGCTTGCTTTCCCGGTTGAAATTGTTCGCGACGCGATTATCGACGCTGCCGCATTTGTTGCATATCCGCATTGCCAATCTTTTACTGAATTGTTATACAGGTTGATTGAAAGTGAATTTCCATTAATGCTGCAGCGATCGTCAATAGTCCAAGCCAATGTATTTCCCGCAGGATCTGCTGCAGCCTTTTTCAATTGCCAGCCTACTTTGGAATCCAAATTATCGTTAAAAACAGTAACCAATTGCGTTGCCTTGGCAGTCCCGCTTATCCTTATATTATCAACTATAAAACCTGGCAGGCTGAATACGGAGTTATCATTTATCCAGCGGAAGGCTACTAAAAATTCTTTCCCATTTACAATTGATGGTAAACTTAATTTTTGATTTCGCTGTATTTGCGTTGCAGCAAAATATCTTCCTTGTGCATCCATTCCTCCTGTACTCAGCCAAACGAATGTTGCTCCTCCATCAACGGAATAGCCAACTTGCCCATAGTCATACAGGTAATACGGATAATACTCACCATTGCAACTCCAGTCGAATTTAACTTCTATATTTTCATAATTACGTGCATCTATTTTTTTGCATGCCCTTATATCAGCACTTGCATCATCGACGTAATCGCAGGTCCACTTGTTTGATCCTGCTTTGTTCCACGCCTCGATAGCTAGAGTAGAACGATCTATTGTACAAAGTGAATCATTACCAATTTTCCAGGCTGTATAAGCAGTTCCATTTGAAGGCCCCTTTCCTAATATCCATCCTTCATCTGTCTTGCATTCATCAGAAAGAAGCAGTGTTTTGGAAGACTCTGGCGCTCCACCTGCCAGGGCTGTTCCGGCGAGGCGAATGTTATCTATTATAAATCCTGGGAAGTTGCCTACGGAGGAATTATTCATCCAACGAAACCCAATTACAAATTGTGTATTATTTAATGACGTGGGCAATGCTATCGTTTGATTTCTAACGACAGCTGGTGTTGAATAATATTTGCCACTATTGTTATATCCACCCGTTGCAAGCCATGTAAAAGTAACCCCATTATCGGTTGAATAGCCCACCTGTCCATAATCCACAGCGCTGCCATTAACTTCGCCTTGGCATCTCCAATCAAATTGCAATTGAAGTGTTTGAAAAGTTCGAGCATCCATATTTCTTTTTGCAATGATATCGGCAGTACTTGTCTCGGTGTAATCACAATTAAAAATGCCGTTTCCATTACGATTATAACTCGTAATGGCTAAAGAACTGGCGTCCAATGCACACTCATAATAACCCATTTTCCAGGTGGTATACATCCCATATGTACCGGACGGAGCGCTTGCACCAAATGTCCAGGGTGTGGCATCATCACATTGATCAGTAAGGAAAATTGTTTGTGCTTTTAACTGGAGGCTAATAATCATGCAACTAACTACCATTAGTTTTATACCTGATGTTATGTATTTGCTTTTTGAAATCATGATTTAATACTTTTATCTAAAATATCTTTGATAGTTAATTCTTTACACTTACAGTTGTTTTTGCCGCACAAGATTTTCCAGCTACTGACACCGTTACAGACACAGGGAAGAACATGGTGACAATAAACGGGGTATATACATGCTGTGCAGTAGCTGTTGATGCAGTGACATTGTCTCCAAAATCCCACCAGTAAGAGGCTCCGCTGATCGAGGGTACTGAGAAGGTGATGTCCTTCTGATTGGTAATGCTGCGTGAAACGTTGATTGTTTGCACTTCATTACAAGGAGATCCACCTCCTGTTTTTGTAACCAATACTTCC
>DASRRA010000031.1:0-9507 GCA_035696085.1 Bacteroidia bacterium
CCGAAGCTAAGCCCAAGATCCAGGCGAACATCTCCGTTTAATTCATTCACATCGGTTGCATCATAGTTATCCAATAGACCTTGATAGTAATTGACATCAGCGGTGAACCAGATAGCACGAACAATTCGATAATGAAACCCAATGGATGCATTGAGGCCAAAATCAAAGGAGTTTACCCCTGTGCTATTTACTTCTTCTGTCAAAAAACCAAAATCAGGACCCAATGAGATTTTTGGTCTGAAATCATTTTCATATTTCCGGAAAAAATAAGTTGCTTTTAACGGTACACGAATGTATCGAAGGAAGATCGTGTTTTCACGATCGGGTGATAAATCTTCGTATTTAACTCCTTCGGCCGAATACCTAACATCCAACTCCACTCCCCAGTGTACGCCAGGTGAGTAAATCGCTACCAATCCTGCATCCCAGGAAGGTTGAAATTTTTTATTCGGAATATTTGTTAAATACGAATGACCAAATCCTCCTTGCGCACCCAGTGAAAATACGGATTGTTTTACATCAACAGGAGGATCAATGTTGTTATTGTTTTGTGCGAATGCTAATGTGGTTATTACAACAGCACAACCAAGTAATATTATTTTTTTCATATTGTTAGATTTAAAAGTTAAGGTTAATTTAACTACTAACAATAATACCTTTCTACAAACCCTTTATTTTCAAGGGAATCCAAAGGAATAAAAAAAAACAGGCTGAAACAGATGTAGCGTATGTTCTACAAGAAGAGCGAAAAATTCTCAGAAGTATTAACAGCAAATGAAAATAGTTGATTGATGAAATAAGGTTTCAAATCATCAATCAACTCTTTCATAATAAATCTATTTTAGCGTATATGCGGTAATTTTGTTTGCAAAGAAACGCGGTACATACAGAATATTTTTTTCTGAATCAAAATCAATATCAGCTGTATTAATTTTTTCAGGTCGGCTATCCAACAATTCATATTTTGTTCCATCAGCTTTCACATAATAAATAATGCCTGGCCAGGAAGAAACAATAAAATCCTTATTTTTTGTTTGTTCCAATCCATCTGTGCTTGGATCCATTCCATCTGCAATCTTCGTCAATGATTTATTTCTGCCGGAAGATTTCCATAAAGTTCCTTTTGCCAGGAAATATAAATCTTCACCAACAGCCAAGACACCGTTTGCATTGGGTTGACCATTTATATAATCTGTTACCAGATCACCTTCAATGCGGTGAATTTTTTCCGTTTTGCTATCGGAAACAAATACAATTCCTTTGGAGTTAACTGTTACATCATTCAAAAAGATAGCACCCACTACCGGTATACGTTTTTTTATCGTTGCAGATGCAATATCAATTACTACCACCTCATCAATATTGGATACGTACATGATGCCTTGGAAAATAGCCATACCTTTTGGTGCACTGATTCCTTTCACCCAATTGTTATTGATATTTTTTCCATCCATATCACAGGTACCGATGGATCCTTTTTGATCTTTGTCAAGCGGTTGCCCATCAATATTTGAGAAGTAAATAATTTTTTTCTCTTTGTCAATCAGAACACTTTCAGGAACTTTAAGAACAGAGTCAGTTTCCCATAGTTTAACAAGTTGTTTGTTTTGTGCAACTAGTGATGAAGAGATGAATGCTAATCCCAACACACCAATTTTAATAATCGATTTGTTCATCTTCAATTTAATTTTAAGTTATTTTTTAAGGGTTTAATTTGCCAGATCGTATTGCTTGCATCATCTGAAACAAGCATGGATCCATCAGGCAATATGGCAATGCACACAGGGCGCCCGTATACTTTTGATTCTTTTTCGTTCGCTATAAATCCTGTTAAGAAATCTTCTGGTTTTCCACTTTGTTTTCCATTGGTAAAAGGCACGAATAATACCTTATATCCCGACAACTGCGATCTGTTCCAGGATCCGTGTTGGGCGATGAACACGCCATTTCTATATTTTTCAGGAAACGCCTTTGCTTTATAGAAAGCTAAACCTAAGGAAGCGGTATGTGAGCCAACAGCAATATCCGGTATGATGGCTTGTTTAACTAAATCAGGTCGCTGACCTTTCAAACGGGGATCTTCGTTTTGTCCGAAATATGAATACGGCCAACCATAAAATCCGCCTTCTTTAACACTGGTAATATAGTCCGGAACCAAATCATCACCCAACTCATCCCGTTCGTTCACAGCAGTCCATAAGGAAAGCGTACCTGGAGCAAAATCCATCCCTACGGGGTTTCTTAAACCGGATGCAAACATTTTTTCTCCTTTTCCATCCGGGTCGATTACCAAAATACAGGCGCGACGCACTTCTTTATCCATGCCATTTTCACCTACATTACTTCCGGATCCAACAGAAACAAGAATCTTTTTTCCGTCAGCGCTGGCAATGATATTGCGTGTCCAATGATTGTTGTAACCGCCAGCGGGCAACTCCAAAATTTTCTCTCCTTTGGCTGTAATTGCTTTTTGTCCGGCTGTATAAGGGAAACGAAGCAAACCATCTGTATTGGCAACGTAAAAATAATTTCCCATGATCAGCATTCCGAATGGGCGGTTGAGCTGACTTAAAAACGTCTCTCTTGTTTCATAAGTACCATCTTTATTTTCATCTCTTAACAAGGTAACTCTGTTGGCACTGTTTGGGCGGGTTGCCGCTTCTGAAACGAATACATCGCCATTGGGTCCTATGTAAATCCAGCGGGGGTTTTCAAATCCATCTGCAAATTTACTGACAACAAAGCCTTCGGGAGCGATGGGCATTTTGCCATCCTTCCATCCAATTACCTGGCTTCTGTTATCAACCGATTTCGTAGCGTATGGTTTTGGAAGGCGCAAGGCGGGATCGGAAACAGTATCAATCAAATCTATCTTTGACGAAATATGTTTTGGAACAGAATCCTTTTTTTGAGCGAAACTTGTTGTTGCAACGAGTATTGCGACCGCAAACAATACAAGTTCATTTTTAAAAGTTGTTTTTGACATGGGAATGATTGCTATTTGAAGGTGCCAAATTAGCAAATAAAAAGGGGTGATCGCTCACCCCTTTTCGAATTTTTTCTAATCTTACTATTAATAAGAAACAAACAGGTCACTAACAAACAAATTAACCTTGAAAAAATTCACCTAACAGTAGGCTGTAAAAGTAGCTGTTTTTTTTCTTAGATTCTTTCTTTTAACAATTTTTTTAACATTATTTTTTTCCCTCCCCACTTTTAAAAGAAAACACCCGCGAAATTTTCATTCGCAGGTGCTTCCCCCTCAACTAAACAGGGCCTAATTACTCCCTAATCAGCTTCATCACTTTTTGAGCACCGGATTCCCCAGTATGGTCAAAAAGCATATTCAGGCAGGCTGTTGCCTAATCTATTGTTGAATTATCAGTAGCATTTACTGAAACCTAAAATTAATTTTACAAATGTTGATGTCATGCCTCTATTTGTTTTAGAGTAAATTGGTTTTAGAGTGCTATTTCTAGAGAGCAATAAGCCAGTTATGTCTTCTATTATTATTATATCAAAACTTATATAACAAATGTAGTTCACACCAGAAGGAAGTTGATTTAGAATTTTATCGAATACTGGTATTATTTTATCTTTCTGACAATAAATTCATTACTTTTACGATAAAATAGTACATACTTATAGGATATCATGAAACCTGTTTTATTTCGATTTGCCTTCACAGATAAAGAATTGATGCGTTTTGAAGCGGATAATTTGCCGCATTTCTACGACAAGTTGCATCTGCATCCTGAATTACAAATCACCTTAATTTTAAAAAGTGAAGGAACCTTTATTGCGGGGGATTATATTGGCAGCTTTAAGCCGGGAGATATTTTTATCATTGGCCCCAATTTACCGCATGTATTAAGGAATACGGATGTTTACTTTGAAGAGAAAAAAAACATGCGAGCAGAAAGTTTATCGCTTTTCACGAATGAAAAATTATTCCAGGATCAGTTTTTAAATTATAAAGAAACACAGGTTTTAAAAAAATTTTTGGATCGTGCGAAATTCGGATTAAAAGTAGAAGGCGATACTAAGACGATGTTGACCAGTCTTATGTGGAAACTCAAAACGGCAAGCGGCTTTGATAAATTCATGCAGTTGTTTGAAATATTAAAATTACTTTCAGAAAGCAAAACAACACGTGTATTAAATAAGCATTTGAATTCAGAAGTTTACAGTGAAAAGGAAGGAAAGCGTATGATGGATGTGTTTCAATTCACCTTCAATGAAAGTCACCGCATCATCACGATTGACGAAGTAGCCTCTATTGCAAATATGAGTACCACTGCATTTTGCAGGTATTTTAAAACACATACCCGTAAAACATATATTGAGTTTTTAAATGAAATTCGCATCAACAATGCCTGCATGATGTTGCAAAAAGAAGATGCGGCCATTACCGAAGTGTGTTACCAGGTTGGATTTAATAATCTCTCCAATTTTAATCGTGCGTTTAAAAAAATCATGAAAAAGACACCGATGGAATACCGGGAACATGGGGAATAACAGCGCGAGTGTGAGAGAAGAGTGTGAAATTCACCCGACAGGTTTTTAAAACCTGTCGGGTTATGCTATGTTTCAAATCTATAATTTACTTTCCTTCCAAAAATTCCTTCAAGCGTATATTGACAAAACCACCCCAACCATTTGCAAAATTTTCTTTTGCAAAATCTCCGCTTGCTGCAGGGAAACTTTCCAATCCGGCATGTGTCAATTTTAATTTTGTTTTTTCTCCTTCTGGAAATAGCTCGAATGTTACCAATGAATTTCCGTCATAGCCATCATATCGCCAGGTATAGGAAATCTTTTTGTTTTCAATTACCTCTGTTACTTTGCAAAGATGAAGAAATTGCTTGTCGTCTTTACCCGCTGTAAATTCAAACTCATTTCCAATAACCGGTTTGTATCCTACCAGATCTTTAAAATACCACTGTTGCATATCTTCTTTATTCGAAATCGCTTTCCAAACAACAGCTAATGGAGCATTATACGTGCGTTCAATCACAAATGGTCTTTCCCCTTTTACAACATAAGCTTCCAGTTTATCCACATTTTGTTTTAATCCCTGATCAGCTTTAAATACTTCTATTACTTTTCTAAGTTCTTCTGCTGTTTCAAATTTCATTGTCCAATTCAGCAATGTTTTATTTCCTTGCGCCTCAAAGGTAACAGTGGCTGTAAACTTAGGGCTCGACTCATGGACGTATATAATTCGTTCCGGTTTTGTTACTTCCTTAAAGACACTTTTGTTATTATAGTCTGTACCATCTGGTCCGTGCATAACCAGGTTCCAGACACCTTCTGGTTTCATTTCCATTTTGTGAATGGTGTTTGTAAAACCATTGGGCCCCCACCAGTTTTTTATGTGATCGGGATCTGTCCATACTTCAAATACCAATTCTCTTGGTGCATTCAGCAACCTGGAGATAGAGATCTCTGTGGCAGCATCTGCATTTTTTTTAATTGTTTACATGTTCAATTTAATTTTTAGTGTTGTTTCAGTTCTTGCGCTTTCTTTTTTTCGTTGCAGGTTTTTCTTTTTTTAATTTAAATTCTTTTTTTGATTGCAATTGATGAAGATAACTTTCCAATGCATCCAGTTTTGTTTCCCAGAATCTTTTGTACTCTTCCACCCAGGCCGCTACTTCACTTAATTTTTCCAATCGAGCCTCGCAATAGCGTTCTCTTCCTTGCTGATTAATGGTGATCAATCCACATTCAGTAAGGATTTTAATGTGCTTGGAAATAGCAGGTCGACTAATATCAAAATGGTCAGCTACACCATTTAATGTTAGTTTTTGATTGGCAATTAATTGAATGATTGCTCTGCGGTTGGGGTCTGCAATCGCTTGAAATACGTCTCTTCTGATTTCCATTATTGATTAATATGTAACTATATGGTTACAAATATATGGGAAACCATCTGGTTACGCAAGAGAAAAATGAAAAAAGATATGAGACATGAGATTTCAGACTAGCAACTTATTGTCAATAAAAAACCCAACAGGTTTAAAAAACCTGTCGGGTTTGGTATTTCAAGTCTCAGATCTACTATCTCACATCTAGATAGCTGCCTTATTCACCAATCCGGATATCTCCACCATTTCGTTTACATCTTCGGCATAATTTACACCGGGTACTTTAAATCCGAAAAGGTTATAGAAATCGGTTCTATATCCTTCTAAATCAGCTATGGATGGAACAGTTTCGGTCGTTGCTTTATTCCAAAGGTCCGCTACTTCTTTTTGAACTTCGGGTTTTAATTCCCAATCGTCAATGCGTATTCGTCCTTCTTTATCGACAGGCACTTGCCCGCTGGTATATAATCTGTCTTTGAACAAGCGTTGCATTTGTTCGATACAACCCTCGTGAATACCATCCCGTTTCATCACTTTATATAAAAGAGAGATATAAAGAGGGATAACCGGAATAGCCGAACTTGCTTGCGTTACAAGGGCTTTATTTACGGACACATAAGCATTACCGCCAATGTCTTTCAAACTATTTTTGATGTCAAAAGTCGTTTTTTCCAAATCTTCTTTTGCTTTCCCAATAGTTCCATTGCGGTAGATAGGCTCTGTAACTGCCGGTCCGATATAGGAGTAGGCAACGGTTAATGCTCCTTTCGCTAGTAAATTTTGTTTTTTAAGCGCTTCTATCCAGCGTTTCCAATCGTCACCACCCATTACTTCAATGGTATTTTGAATATCCTCCGGAACACAAGGTTCAATAGAGATTTCGGAAACTTTGCCCGTGTGAAAATCCAGCGTGCTATTGGTGAATTTTTGACCAATTGGTTTTAACGCCGAACGATAAGTAACACCATTATCAGGGTGAACACGAACCGGAGAAGCTAAACTATAAATCACCAGATCCACCTGCCCCAGGTCTTTTTTAATCAAATCCAATGTTTCGTTTTTGATTTCATTTGAAAATGCGTCACCATTAATGCTTTTTGCATATAAACCGGTTTCATGCGCCTTTTTCTCAAAAGCAGCCGTATTGTACCAACCTGGCGAGGCTGTTTTACCTGGGCTAGGTGGCTTTTCAAAATAAACTCCAATAGTGGCTGCATCCGACCCAAAGGCGCTTGTAATGCGCGATGCTAATCCAAAACCTGTTGAACTACCTATTACCAATACCTTTTTGGCTCCAGCTATTTTACCTTTTGACCGAATATAGTTAATTTGATTGACTACATTTTGTTCGCATCCTTTTGGATGAGCGGTTAAACAAATAAAACCGCGTACTCTTGGCTCAATAATCATGTGGTTATCTTTTTAATATTTTTTTTCTGTTGTACTTGCATGAAATATGCAAAATGCACTATATTAGCACAAAGCATATTGCAATTTTGTGGACAAATCTACTTAAAAAAATAGAATATAAACACATCTTTGCATACCATTATTCCTTAGGTTTTAAGGATCAGGATCTTGCTCAATTACGTTTTTTGGGAATAATTTTGGTCGATATTTCATCATCTTTTGATGATTTAAAAAATTAACAACTCACCAACACACGTAGCTAAATGGGATCATCTTTTAAATCTCCATCTTCCACTGTAGGCTCCGATGAGCTATTATCGGGTGGAGGAGAAATGGGTGAACTAATCCGATCTTACAATTGGGCTGCTACCCCTTTAGGCCCTATTGACAGCTGGCCACAAAGTTTATTAACTACCATTAGCATCATACTCGGCTCACAATACCCCATGATTTTATGGTGGGGATCAGATTTAATACAATTTTACAATGATGCGTACCGCCCCAGTCTCGGAATGGAAGGCAAACACCCCAAAGCACTTGGTCAAAAGGCTCCTGAATGTTGGGCAGAAATATGGTCCATCGTCAAACCTTCTGTTGACCAGGTATTAAACGGAGAACCATCTATTTGGAGCGAGGATCAAATCATCCCAATATACAGAAATGGGGTTATGGAAGATGTTTACTGGACATTTAGTTCCAGTGCTGTAAAAATTGAGGACGGTAGTATCGGTGGTGTACTTACAGTGTGTATAGAAACAACCAACAAGGTTGTTACATTAAAAAAGCTATTGGAAAGTGAAGATCAATTGCGTTTTGCAATTGAAGCAACGGAGCTAGGTACTTTTGATTACGATCCGATTGCAGATGCATTTAAATCAAACAATCGGTTGAAAGACTGGTATGGATTACCGGCAAATGCAGAGATCCCACTTGCACTAACAATTGAATCCGTCGCAGAACATGATAAACAACGGGTAAAGAATGCTATCCAAACCGCTTTGCAATATACCTATGGAGGGTTTTACAATATTGAATACGTCATTATTCACCCTGTTAGCCGCAAAGAACGAATTGTAAAAGCCAAAGGTAAAGTATGGTTCAACAGTGAAAAAGTAGCGTATCGGTTTAACGGTACTGTACAGGATATTACTGAGCAATTTGCAGCAATCAATAAAATGCAAGATGCAGAAGTGCTTTCAAGATCAACTGCGGAACGTCTACATCTGGCGCTGGATGCAGGAAAATTAGGATCTTATGAATTGATTTTAGCAAGTGGAGAAATTCATTGTACACCACAATGCAAAATTAATTTTGGTGTGCCTGAAAATGAAACGTTAACGCTTGAAAAACTAAATGCAATCATTTTACCGGAGGACAAAGAGCGTGTAAAGCAAACCAGAAACGAAGCCATTGCTGAGCGTAAAATATACAACGTTGAATACCGCATTCAAGCATCAACTGGGGAGATACGCTGGGTAAAGGTTTCCGGCAAACCGATTTATGATGAGATGGACACTCCTGTTAAAATTATTGGTGTAACGGTAGATATTTCAGAGCAACGCTTTTTTACGGATTCATTATCCAAGCAAGTAAAAGAGCGTACGCTTCAATTGGAACGATCGAATGAAGACCTGATGCAATTTGCACATGTGACCAGCCATGACTTAAAAGAACCTGCACGAAAAGTACAAACCTATGTGGATAAATTAGTAGCCGAGTTTGGTAAAACGATTCCTACAAAGGGAGCAACCTATTTGCATAAAATACAAGATGCAACAAAGCGCATGTTTTCTATGATTGACGGTGTACTGCATTATTCTTCAATCAATTCGGAAGAGCATACGATTGAGCAAATAGATTTAAATGAAATCATCAACAATATTGAATCGGATATTGAATTATTGATATCCGAAAAAAAAGGCGTTATTCAACGGGATAAACTGCCCGTTATTGAAGGCGCAAATATTTTAGTATACCAGTTATTTTTTAATATTCTTTCCAACTCGTTTAAATTTTCAAAAAAAGAATTGAATTCCGTTGTGTCTATTTCTTCATCTATAGAGAAAAAGGATAACCTGGAGTTTGTGAAAATCATTATCAAAGACAATGGAGTGGGTTTTAATAAAAAACAATCGGATAAATTATTCAACCCTTTTTCCAGATTACATCCAAAAGAAAAGTATCAAGGTACAGGTCTAGGTTTAGCACTTTGTAAGAAAATTGTAGA
>DASRRA010000032.1:0-2822 GCA_035696085.1 Bacteroidia bacterium
AGAAAGTGGTAAACTGCTTGAGCTCAGCCGAGCAACAGTAAATTAAAAGAGAGTGTGATTCTAATTTTACATTTAAAATTTCAATCCATGTCATGTATCGTTTCAATAATTTTAACATGATTTGGAAGACTCACTTCTAACCAGTTCGGAAATATTTTAAGTTGTTGGTAAATTTTTATCAACGAAAAATAGCTGCAAAACGTGTTGTTATCATACAAAACAGCAGATGCCGTACCAACAACGCAAGTATCTTTTGCTTGTAACACATACAGTTCACCGGGCGCCTGGTTCTTTATCACCTGATCCCCGAACGCTTCTTTAAATAACTCAACTTGAACATCTGTAGCATTGGGGTGAAGTTTAATCAATAGGTTGGGTTTACCAACCTTTGCAAGGATGGATTTCAAAACCGCAATCTCCTTCAAAACAGCATCTTTTTGAGTAAGCCTCAGTGAAAAATAGATTAAGTAGTTGTTGTATTGCACCTTCTCATCCATTTTAAAATACTTCAGAAGTTTCCGTTCAGCTTCAGCGGAGAATAATTTTATTTTGATGAGTGGTTTTTTGGAAAATTTAGGTTCATGATAAATCTCCTCGCTTGTTAACCAGACAAAATCAACAAATGAGCATTGAGCCAAATGTTTTTTATACAATACTGGCTTCAGAAAGAAAAATCCTCTCCTCCAGAGATTCAAATAAATCTTAAGCGTTTCTTTCAATCGGCTTACGAATACCGATTTTTTAATATTGAAATAGAAATTTGCACCGTCCTGAACAAGGTGACGTTGAGTAGATTTTGAAATTTTATTCAACATGTAGGTTTCGAAAAAACGATACGCTGTAAAAACAAATAAATTCCGGATGACTTGTTCAACAATAATTTTATCGACTTTTTCTTTCAACTTTTTATCCTCGTCAATGAAAAGTGTAACCACTTCAATGAACGAAGGCAACGCATCAACTGCGACACCTGAAAGTCTGTGTCCTGTAAAAATCAAAATATTTCTGAATTCTCCCGAACCATACTTGTTTACAATAATACTCATGGAAAGCAGGAAGTGATACTCAGTAGTGAGAACAAATACCTTGGTGATTTTCTTCATATCCTTCGCTCCGAAATAAATAGCACGTTGAAGATAATGGATTTTTCACATGTGAACTGTGGTCATATCGGGTCCCAACTTTTACATCCTTGTGGAAACTGAAAGGCAGGAAAAATTGTCAGCCAATTATAGCCTGGAAATGGTATTCAATTCCGTTTTCTCAATTACACCTACAACGAATAGGATGAGATTCCAATAAATTTTTTGTAGTCCAAAATGCCTTCGAGCACACCAATTGCAAAGTTTATACGTCTTAGCCACACTTTAGGATGTAAACTTCGGTTTGGGGGCATGGTGGATGATAACCAAGTCGAATTTCCATAACTACCAACTGAAGGAATTGAATTTTTGAATTGGGTATAAACTACTAACTTAATACGCAAGAATGAATAAAGTTTTGCTTTTTAATCCACGGGCGGGAGATCATGTGCGAATAATTCCAAATGCTATTTTATCGATTGCGGCATCAATCGAAAAATCGTTTGAGTATGTTGTTGTCGATGGTAATCGAGAAAAGGATCCACTCAAGAAAATAATTCAGTATCTCGAAAGTGGAGAATTTAAATTTTTCGCCAGTACAGTCATGCCGGGACCCCAATTAAAACAGGCCATCCCGTTTACAAAATACATACGCGCTAATTTTCCAGAAATAAAAATAATCTGGGGAGGATACTTTGCGTCCAACCATCATAAAACGGTTATCAACTCCGGTGAGGTTGATGTTGTCGTGAATGGACCTGGTGACAAAACTTTTCCTGCATTACTCAATGCTATAAACCAAAACCTCCCTTTTGATTCAATTGAGAACCTAGTCTACTTACAGGATGGTCAATTGATCAAGACAAAAAAAGCCACGCTTTACGAACAAGATGAACTTCCTCCACTTCCTTATGATACGCTCAATACCTTTTATTCAATAGAAGGCTACCTGGGCAAGACTTTTTTAGGCAACAGAACGATCGCGTATCACTCCAGCATTGGTTGTCCGTTCACGTGTTCTTTTTGTGGAGTGGTTCCGATTTTTGATGCCCGGTGGAAAGGGAAATCAGCTCAAACCATTTACAAGGATTTGATTTATTTGAAAGGAAAATACAATGGCAATGCCTTTCAGTTCCACGACAACAATTTTTTTGTTTCTGAAAAACGGGCAGTGGAATTTGCTAAGCTTATTGCACCTGATAAAATGAAATGGTGGGCAGAAGGTCGAATCGACACCATGGACAAGTTTTCAGATCAATCGCTTCAGGCAATTGCTGATTCAGGGTGCACCATGATTTTCTTTGGGGCTGAGAGCGGTAATAACAATTTATTGAAGCAAATGGATAAGGGTGGCATGCAAACCGGGGAAAAAATAAAATCCTTCGCTGCACGCATTAAGAAATTTGGAATCATTCCCGAATACTCCTTTGTACTTGGGTTGCCTGCACCTACCGAAGAACAAGTATGGCAGCAAATAAAGGACGAAATCAAATTCATCAAGGAAATAAAAGAGATAAATCCTTCCACTGAAATTGTAATCTACATTTATACACCTGTACCAACGGAAGGTTCTGAGTTATTCGATGGTTCATTAACCAGAGGATTTAGATTTCCACAAACACTGGATGAGTGGATGCAGCCGCAATGGCTCAATTTCGATTTACACCGCGAGTATCTTACACCGTGGCTGAAACCTGAAATGATCCGATACATTCACGATTTTGAAACGGTGGTGCATGC
>DASRRA010000033.1:0-28050 GCA_035696085.1 Bacteroidia bacterium
ACAAGTTCGCCCATGCCGAAACAGTACGCGCGGGGATGTAACGCTCAATTACAAAGTTTCCGGAGAATCCACAGGATACACAGGAAATAGGAGCGATGCGTGCATATTTTGATGCTGTTGATTTTAACGTAAAAGTTCCGGAGTTAGTAAGTGTCCCGTTAGTAATGGTTAACACATCGGTTAAGGAAATATTTCCATTATTGGTTGTGTTTACATTGATATTCAGGTTAGCCAGTGTACCAGTACCCGTAATGGTTTGACCGGCGGTAGTAATAGTTTTAATGGTGACGCCTGTACTTGTAATTGCCTTATTCAATGTTAACCCACCTGCTGTAGTAAGAATACCTGCTGCAGTACCGGTTATATTACCAGTAGAAGTAATGTTAACACCGCTAGTACCAATGTTTGTAGTTAAGGCAGATGTCCAGTTTGCAACTCCACCTGTTTGTACCGTTAATGATTTTCCTACACCCGGATTTCCATCCATCGTTACCGTATAATTATTTTCAATAACAACATCATTAATGCTTGTTGGGATACAGAAGCAAGTAGCACCACCAGAAGTTTGTGACCAGGTACCATTTGTACTCCAGTTACCTGAAGCAATCGAGTATAAATTACCTGTAATATTAGGATTGCTATCTCCAATCTGCATATACACTGTGTTTCCAGTAGTTGGTGTCGTGATAGTTTGTGCAACAGCTGTGTTGGCAGTTGGTGTTCCAGCTGCAGGTGTTGTCCATGAGCTACCGTTATATAATTTGATAATTGAATTGGCAGGTGTGTATCCCGGATCTTTATCACCATTTACGAAAGTAGCTGTTGCTGTATAGTTTGTAAATATGGTAGCAGCATTCGCTACAGTCCAATATCGGTTAACGGTATAGTTTGGATTGAATCCTGAAGTTAATATGGACGCATAATCACTTGCAGTCGTGCTAACAGTAAAGTTACCGGTAGTTGTTACTGTTGTAAATACCAATGTTAAAGGAGTGTAATCCGCGCTTGTTCCTACTTCATATGTTTTTGAAATACCTGAACCTACTGCCACATTTTTGCGCAAATTACCAATTACGTGACCCGATGTTCTGCTTACAGATCCTGTAGAAGTAATAATCACATTGTTTGAACCTGTAATGATTGTTCCTGTGGTAAAAGTAAGAGCTGTTGAGACGGTCACATCCGCCGGAATTGTTAAAGAAGTATTGTTAAGAGTTAAGTTTACAAATGTGGTTGCATTACCTGTCATTGTCTGAACCCCACCATTAAATAACACGGTGTTGCTTGCTCCTGCACTAACGGTTACAGTACCTCTAGCGAATGTTCCAGCAATACCAATAGTTGCTGACGCCTGTAACGTTTTTACGCTTGAGCCTGACAGCGTCAGGTTATTGTAATTTACACCACGTACAGTTTGTGCGCCACCATTATAGTTAACAGTTCCTGTTCCACAAGTAAATGTTCCAGTATTGGTAAATGAACCGCCAATGTTCATGGATCCTGTACTGAATGATAAGCCCCCTGTACCCGCATAGGTACTGGTTAAATTTAAATTGTAAGTTGCCATATTTAAAACAGTTGGACTGTTGGTTGTCAATGTTCCAGTAACTGTTAAAGGGCCATCTGCTATTTTTGAACCTGAAAATGTTTGAACGGTCAGACTTCCATAAGCCGGAACGCTGGATATGGTTTGTGCATTGTTTCCGTAATAAACAACCGTGCTCGTGGATGCAAATAGTATATTGGCAGCCGTAAATGCGGTCGGGAATAATACATTTGTCGTATTGGTATTCAAACCGAGAAATAAGCTTGTATTCGCAGCCATTGTGAATGTACCAGTCACATTTCCTGTTATTTGATAAGTAGAAGTTGAAAGCGCGCCCACGTTAATTGTTAAATTACCATTTACAACAATATTACCTCCCAATGTTTTTGTTCCACTTCCTGAAACAGTTAAATGGTGATATGTTCCGGACTTTATTGTTTGTCCCGCACCGCCATATATAAATGTATTTCCTGAAACAGATGCATCTATTGTTGGAGTAGGTGCTGCAGCACCGTTATAGGTTAATGTAGAGCTCCCTCCCAGTGTCAAGGTACTTGCAACTGTACTTGCAAGCGTAGTTGTGACCGTGATGTTTCCATTGTTTATTGTATAGGCACTAATATCTAATTTTGCCAGTGTACCCGTACCACTCAGGGTTTGTCCATCAGTAGTAACTGTTTTAAGGGTCACCGTAGCACTTGTCAACACTTTATTTAAAGTAATACCTCCTAATGTAGTTAAATAGCCTGCACCTGTACCGGTAATATCTCCGGTTGAAGTAATGTTAATACCACCTGTTCCGATGTTTGTTGTTAAGGCTGCTGCCCAGGTTGCTTTACCACCGGTTTGAATCGTCAACGATTTTGCTGTACCAGAGTTTCCATCCATGGTCACAGTAAAATTATTTTCAATGTATACATTATCCAAACTTGTTGGTATACAGCTACAGCTTGCACCACCGGATGTTTGTGACCAGGTTCCGCTTGTGCTCCATCCGGAGCTTGCAATGGAATACAAGCTACCTGTTCCAGAGGGCACAATTTCACCAATTTGTACAGCTACATAATTGGGTGTAACGGGTGTAGCTACGGAAGTTGCCTGAGAAGTCGTAGATGTTTGTGATCCCGCATTTGTTAAGGCCCAGGTTGTGCCATTGTATAATTTAATGATTGAGTTTGCTGTATTATAGCCTGCATCCATATCAGCACTTGCAAAAGTAGAGGTTAATGTATAGCTGGTATATACAGTTGTGGCATTGGTTAATGTCCAGTATCTGTTAATCGTTTTGGAAGTATTGAAACCAGAACTTGCAATTGATGGATGATCGCCTGCGGTTGCGCTCGCCGTAAACGTACCTGTTGTTGTAACGGATGCAAATAAAAGTGTTAAAGGTGTATAATCGCTGTTTGTACCAACTTCAAATGTTCTTGAAATGTTAGACCCCGCAGCCACATTTTTGCGAAGATTACCCTCTACAAATCCGCTTGTTCTGGATACCGTACCGGCTGCAGCTATGATTACATTGCTTGAACCGGTAACGATTTTTCCTGCAGTAAATGTAAGTGTAGTATTAACTGTAATATCAGCAGGTATTGTAAGTGAAGTGTTGTTGATTGTAAGATTTGTAAATGTAGTGGCACTTCCGGTCATGGATTGTGTAGTACCATTAAATAAAACGGTATTGGTTGCACCGGCTGTAACTGTTCCGGTACCTCTTGTAAACTTTCCGGCAATACCAATTGTTGAAGCCGCTTGTAAGGTTTTTGCACCTGTCCCGAAGAATGCTAAATTGTAATAGTTAACACCACGTACCGTTTGTGCCACGTTACCCGTGTAATTAACAGTACTTGTTCCGCAGGTAAAAGTACCTGTATTGGAGAATGCTGCTGCAAGGTTAAGTGTTCCAGATGTAAATGTCAATGCACCTGTACCGGCATAAGCACCTGAAACAGTTAGCATATTGCTTGTCATGTTTAGCGTAGCGGGGCTGGTTGTGGTAAGTGTACCGCCAACTGCAAAGTCCGCAGGTGCTGTTAATGAAGTATTGTTTAGCGTTAGATTGTTAAAAGTAGTCAAGCTACCGGTCATGGTTTGTGCACCACCATTAAATATAACTGTGTTAGAAGCGCCCGGGGTTACAGTCATTGTACCTCTTGTAAATGTTCCGGCAATTCCAACTGTTGCAGATGGTTGTAGTGTTTTTGTACCGGCACCTGAAAAGGTCAGGTTATTGTAATTTACACCACGTACTGTCTGAGCCGCGGCACCATTGTATTCTACCGTTCCTGTTCCACAAGTGAATGTACCGGTATTTGTATAAGTTCCCCCAATATAAAATGTTCCGGAAGTAAATGAAAGTCCGCCCGTACCGGTATAATTACCAGTTAAATTTAATGTATAGGAAGTCATTGCAAGTATAGCGGGACTTGTCATAACCAAATTTCCGGTGATTATGAAATTGGCAGGTGCAGTTAATGTTGAACTGTTTGCTACGGTTAAATTTACAAATGTGGTTGCACTTCCGGTCATCGTTTGGGTTGTGCTGCCGTTAAAACTAACCGTACTGGAAGTACCCGGAGTTACAATCATTGTTCCTCTGGTGAATGTACCGCTGATACCAACTGTTGCAGAGGCCTGTAATTGTTTATCACCAACTCCTGAAAATGTTAGATTATTATAATTGACACCCCTTACTGTTTGAGCGGCACTACCATTATAATTAACAGTACCTGTTCCCTTAGTGAATATACCTGTATTTGTGTAGCTTCCACTAATATTTAACGTACCAGTGGTGAACGAAAGTGCCCCTGCCCCTGTATAATTACCAGTCAAATTCAAGGTATAACTGGTCATATCCAGTGTTGAAGTGGTAGTCGTTAAACTTCCTGTAGCCGTAATACTGCCATCTGCTGCTTTCGCTCCTGAGAATGTCACTACATTTAAATTTCCATACGTAGGCACATAAGAAACGGGTTGTGCATAGTTTGCGTAATAATAAACGGTACTCGAACTTGATAGGGAAATATGACCATTGGTAAAACCTGTTGGAAATACAACAGGTGTTGTAGCGCTGTTTAACCCTACATATAACCCGGTTGAAGCATCCATAGTGAATGTCCCCGTCGCATTTCCCGTAATTTGAAAGGTTGAGGTGGCAAGTGTTCCGGCTGCAATATAGAAATTACGGTTTATGGTAATAGCACCACCTAATGTTTTTGCTCCGCTTCCGGAAATAGTTAAATTGTAGTAAGTTCCTGCTTTAACGGTTTGTGTTGTTCCCCCATAGTTTACTGTATTTCCCGAAGCTGATGCATCGAGGGTAGGTGTGATAGTTGTTCCGTTATAAGTTAAAGATCCTGTGCTTCCTTGTGTAAGG
This sequence comes from Bacteroidia bacterium, assembly GCA_035696085.1. Taxonomy (GTDB): domain Bacteria; phylum Bacteroidota; class Bacteroidia; order 2-12-FULL-35-15; family 2-12-FULL-35-15; genus 2-12-FULL-35-15. The sequence continues at coordinate 4,923 of DASRRA010000033.1, forward strand.
GTACTTGCTACGGTACTTGCAAGTGCTGTACGAACAGTAATGTTCCCATTATTGGTTGTTGCAGCACTGATATCCAATCTTGCTATAGATCCTGTTCCGGAGATGATTTGGCTCGGCACGGTAACGGTACGAATCGTAACGGTGGCCGATGTAAGTACTGAATTAATAACGAGTCCTCCAGTAGTTGTAACAATACCACTGGTGGTCCCAGTGATGTCACCACCACTCACGATGTTCAACCCTCCAATTCCCACGGCTATTGTCGAGGTATTTGTCCAATTGGCTGTTCCTTCAATGGTTAACGATCTACATGTACCCGCGGCACTTATATTAACAGTATAACCTGCACAAATGATTACATCATCACTGGCAGTTGGTGCGCTTGCGGCTGCACTACCACCACAGGAGCCTGTGGACCATGTTGAAGCTGTTGCCCATGCAGTGTTAGCTCTGGAATAATAAGTAGTAGCATACGTTGATGATGTTATCATTAAGAATAACAGAAGAATACCTTTAAAAAACCTACCTTTCGTACAATCTCTCATATAGCAATATTTGATTCAGTATAAATACTTGTTTTAATTGCCAATTATTACGTGAGCTTCAGTAAAAGGTTAGATAATTTCGTGAATAATTATACACATACTACGAGTTGCTGTATTTGTCCGATCAGTTGAAAAATAAGCCCTTTTGGAGGTGTCTTAGCTATATTGAAAAGTCGGTTTTTCATTTATTAACGTAGGGTAATAAATAGCAAAATAAGAAGGAACTGAAACCCTGTAAAAATAAGAAGGCCCTATGAAGCAAATTCACAGGGCCTTCGCCGTGATTATCCAGTTTTTAAAATGTTATCGGATAGCGTTGAATTTTTTAACTGTTTTATTGTTTGCTGATTGAACAACCACAATATACATACCTTTAAAGGTTTCTGGAATACTGATATTTACTGTTTGATTCAACGCCTGAACCGATACATCATCCATGATACGTTTTCCTAAAAGATCCATTACAGTGATGGTTGTATTTTCCACTTCTGTATTGCTGAAGCGAATTAAATTTCCATCTCTCGTTTGTGAAATTTGAATTTCACTAACCGTAGAAGAATTGGTTGTAGCGTTTGGAGTATAATTGGTCGATTTGGAATAGTGAAGAACAAAGCGATCTGGTGAATCCACGGATTGCGCAGTAAATGTATAAGCGGAAGAAGTGGTCAGGTCAATAAATTTTTTTGTTGATCTGTCTTCCAATAAAACTACCGGGTAATCTTTCGTTACGTTTGCGATACCATCTGTATTGATACGATATTTACCATTAATGCCAACCTTTACTTGCAATGGCATGATATACGTTTCGTGACTGTTGTTAAACGTATTAATACTAACAACAGCTTGTCCTGCATGAGAAGTAATACTTGGAGCTTTTGGGTTTAAACTTCTTCTATAAGGGTGGTCACTCATATCCCAACCATCCAATGCTGTTTCATTGCAAGCAATTTTTAACGTGTGTGCCATCGTATTGCTTCCATCACCACTTGAAAGTGTTAAGTTAAAATATGGACTTCCGGAAGCATTACGTTCAATAGCAATATTGTTGCTGGTCGATTTTGCAGATTCCGGTATGATAACGCTTGCACCTTGTGATTGCGCATATGCCCAGAAACCCTGGTATGGACCAATTAGATCAGAACCTGTAAGTGTTTTATAGTTATTTGTTTCGTAGTCATATACATCAACCGATGGTAATGCATTGGTAATCGTAATCAAACTGAGATCAATTGCTGAAGCAAATGGGTTACCGATTAAATTCTCTCCGCTATAGCCAGTAGGGTAAGGTGCACCATTTGCATCCGTAAGACTCAATGGGATATCATAGGTCCCAAAGTTAGGAGTTCCATTTGTGCTAAGAACTGTCGTTGTAAAGCTTGACAACGTTTCGTCATCTGTTAATGCAATCTCAAAACCTTGACCTGCAGATAAAGCTGTTGCTGAACTACATTCCAGGTAACTTGCAGTGGGTTCATCATATAACATGACATTTGATCCAGTAGGCCTGTTATAGATTTCATCAAAACCTGTAAATGGATACACCAGAAATAAGTCGTCATCCCAATCCGCCATTGTACCATTGGAAACCGGAGAGGTTAAATCGGCCCAAATTCCGGCTGAAGTGCGACCTGGTAAATAGCGTTGTATATCAAAATTTCCGGCAAATCCACAAGAACCACAAAATGCTGATATTTCATCAATACGCGCGTAGCTTGTAGCATCAGCTGTTAAAGCAAATGAAGCGGCGTTCGTTAATGTACCAGCAGTGATATAAATCGTTCCAATTAAGGTATAACCACCGGCGCTTACGGTCAGGCCATTTACGTTATTCAAACCCAGATTTTGAAAAACTCCTGTACCGCTGCTTCCAGAAATGGTTTGAGCAGTACTGCCATTAAATGTAATTAGACCTCCGTTGTGAATATATGTTCCGTTGTTCACCATATTTCCTGCAACGTACATGGAGTTGTTATGCCCGGTTAAAGCTGTACCTATTGTTATGTTATAAAACGTAGTGGTAGACGATCCACTTACAGTAGTAGTACCGAATGTAATGGTACCGCTGCTATGAGTAAATGTTCCGTTGTTTACAAAGTTTCCGTTTATACCCATTGCGGATGGGGCTGTTAACGTTCCCGAAATAGTTACGTTATTAAAATCAGTGGATGTGGATCCGCTGATGGTGGTCGTTCCATTGAATGTAACTAAACCAAAGTTATGTAAAAAAGTACCATTGTTTGTCCAGTTGCCTGCTACGTTTATTGCTGTAGGGTGTGCAGTCAGTGATCCAGATATGGTAATATTATTAAAACTGGTGGTGGCAGAACCGGTCATAACAGTAGCACCATTAAATGTAACTGTTCCATTGTTGTGCGTGAATATTCCATTGTTTGTCCAGTTACCTGCTACATTTATATTTGCCGAAGAAGGTCCGGTAAGCGTACCTGATATAGTGATATTATTAAATGAATTAGAAGAAGAACCGGATATGGATGTGGTTCCATTGAATACGATGGTGCCGCTGTTATGTGTAAATGTTCCATTATTCACCCAATTTCCTGCAACGTTCATTGTGGCAGAGGCAGGTGCGGTGAGTGTACCTGAAATAGTTACGTTGTTAAAGCTTGTTGTGGAGGAACCACTCACCGTCGTAGTTCCATTAAATGTAATGGTTCCACTGTTGTGCGTATAGGTACCATTGTTTAACCAGTTACCTGCAACATTCGTGTTACCGGAATACCCAGTTACAGAACCAGTGATAGTTACATTGTTAAAGCTTGTACTGCTGGATCCTGAAATGATTGTTGTACCATTAAAAATAACAGTACCACTGCGAGGGATAAAAGTACCAGCATTGTTTATCCAATTGCCGGCTACGGTTAAGCCATAATTGCTGCTGCTTACATCAAAAGTAGCACCCGAAATGGTTAATGCGCCTGTTATTGCAATCGTTCCGGCAAGTGTTTTTGTGCTTGCATTGGTTAATGTTAAATTATTATAGGCAAGCGCATTAACTGTTTGTGAACTGCTTCCATTAAAGTTAACAGTATTATTGGTAAATACGTATGATCCGGAAGTAAATGTTGCAGAGGTGGTAAGCACATTGGAAACCCCCACTGTTCCTCCATTTGCAAATGTAACGTTAGAGCTACTTCTGCTTCCGCTGATCGTTAAATTATAATAGTTAAATGCTGCAACGGTTTGAGCTGCTGATGCGGCACTATAATTTATTGTACTTCCTGTAATCGTATAAGAATTTGTACCAGGTGTAAATGTTCCCTTTACGTCTATTGTTCCTGTAGCTGAAAGTGTTCTTGCTCCCGAGGAAGAAGAGGTTAGATTATTATACGCAAAAGCCGGAATGGTTTGAGAACCGCTTCCATTAAAGTCGATAGTGCTATTAGTAGTAATATAGCTCCCTGTTGTAAAAACCACAGAAGGGGTAAATGTGCCTGCAATACCAATGGTTCCCCCATTTTGAAAGGTAACTGACTGTCCATTTCTGGTACCGCTCAAAATTAAATTTCCGTAATTGTAGGCACCAATAGTTTGCGGAAACACACTTGTAAAATTGACTGTCGAACTTGATCCTAAAGTAACAACGCCATATCCACTAGGCATGGAAGTGGACTTGGCAACTTCATAAGTAGCGCCATTTGAGACAGAAAATGTAGCTCCGACATTACCAGTAACTGAAAAGCCACCATTGTTTAATGTTCCGCTTTGTACTGCTAAATTACCTGTTACATTGCTGGTTGTAATAGCATTTGTTAACGTTGCGACACCTGTACAATTAAAAGAAAGATTGTTGATAAATCCGTTTGCAGGTATAGTAATATTTTGAGGTGAGGAAGAATTGAAGTTAATTGTAGTGTTGGTATTCACATAGGATCCTGAAGTAAAGGATGCAGTTAGTATGATAGCATTATTTGCTCCTGCAATTCCAATTACACCACCGTTAGCAAGTGTTACATTATTGGTTGATCTTGTTCCACTTATTTTCAGATATGCATAGTTAAAAGCGGGTACCGTTTGCGCGTCAGTTCCGTTGAATTCAAAAATATTGGAGCTGTTTGTAACATAGCTGCCGGAGGTAAAAGATGCAGCTGGATTAAAAACATTTGAAACACCTATTGTTCCGGATGAGAGCGTAACATTATTGCTTGTTCTCGCACCACTTATTGTTAGATTATAATAATTAAAAGAAGTAATGGATTGTGCTCCTGTTGAGTTAAAATTAATTGTACTATTTGTAACAATATAACTACCGCTTGTGAAGGATGAGGAGGCAGCAAATGTCCCGGCAACTCCAATTGTACCACCATTTTCTAACGTCACTGAGTTGGTTGTACGTACTCCAGATAAAGTAAGATTATTATAATTAAACGCACTTATGGTTTGATTGGTTGTTCCATTGTAATTTATCGTGCTGCCCGTAATTGTGCAGCTATTTGTTCCAGGCGTAAAAGTGTTAGAAATTCCAATTGTTCCCGATGAAGCAAGTATTCGAGTACCTGAATTCGAAAAAGTTAAATTGCCATAATTAGCAGCTGCAACCGTTTGTGCGCCACTTCCAGCATAATTTACAAGAGATGATGAACCCAAGGAGATGGTTCCAAAGCCTGGAAGTGTGGAAGTGCCTATTAAATTTAATGTTGCGCCGTTGGATACTGTAAAAGTTTTAGTGCCAGTACCTGCAATCGCACCATCAATAGTGAAAGCAGCTCCCGAGTTTATAATCCAGGTTCCATATACACTCGCAGAACCGGTTAAGGTTGGTGTTCCGCCTGTAACTGTTACATTATAAAATGCAATTAATGAATTGGCCGTAATCGCTACACTTGTTGAAAAGATTGTATTAGATCCGGTGGCCCAAACGGCTGAACCTGAGCTTACGGTGTAATTCCCGAGCATATTTACTGTTGTACCTGAAGCGACGGTCAGGTCACCAGCTCCATCCGTTAACCCAGCATTAAAATTACCGGTACCAGCACCAGTAAAAACAATTCGATCCAGTGTCCCCAACGTAATTAACGATCCAAAATTCAATGTTCCTGATGTGGCAGAAATAGTAGAGGTTCCCACTGAAGAATAGGTAACGGTACCGGTAACAGTTAATATATTGGCTCCAACTGCAAGCGTAGTTGTATTTGCAGCTATACTTTGATTAAGCACCAGGTTCCCATTTACAGTTAAATTACCTCCCAATGTTAACGTGGATGTAGTAGTTGCAGAGAACGTAAGGTTGTCACATGCAACATTGGACGTGACTGTTGGAATAAAGCCAGCAGGTATAACAGCATTTATACCCGCAACGGGCACTCCATTGTCCCAAGTTGTTGGACTGCTCCAATCACCACCGTTAACAATGCAAGTAGAGGTTTGAGCACTGACATTTAAGCCAAAAAGAAATGTGAAAAGCGAAACAAAAAGAAAAGTAACCCTTTTCTTGATGAGCGTAAATAGATTTCCCATGTTATTTAAGTTTAGATAATTAACAATATGTGTTACTTTTCAATGATTTGGAGAATCAAGCTAAAAACAATAAAATCGAACCTTGAATGAGGAGAAGAATTATGTAACTGAAACAAATCTAAAATAAAAATAATTCTTAAGCAGGGTCTATGGCGTTTTTATTTCATTATACGCTTAAATTAGCGATTTGTTTCAAAGTAAAGGTATTGGAAGATGGTGGAATGCGGATAATTTTTATATTTGCAAAGCTTTTTATCCCAAAAACCAGATATGTCAACTAAAAAAAATGCGAAGATTGTTGATTTCGACGATTTAAGACAGTTTATTAAAATCTTTTCAAAAAACTGGTATATCGTTGGTCTTCTCGTTTTGACATCTTTCATTTGTTCTTATTTTTACACTTATAAATTGCCAGAAGTATATTCGGTTAAATCTCAAATCTTATTGAAACCGGATGATTCTTACAACTATCAAAATCAATTGTATTCAGGAATAGGTTATTACCAAAGTTATTTGGACAACTCCAACCAAATACGTGTAATTACCTCTAATGACCTCATAAAAAAGGTACTTTCTAAACTCAAAGTAGATATATCCTATTTTATCGTTGGCCGGTTAAAAACAACTGAGGTATACGAGTATATGCCTTTTAGTATTGATGTTCTGTTGTTAAATAAATCCTTGTATGAAAAGGATATCAAATTCAGGATAGTGGATGAAAAATCATTTCAAATTTCTTATAAAAAAGCAGATGAAGAAGTAGTTAAAACCTTTGAGTTTGATAAAAAGATTGAAGGCACTGATTTTTTTATGACTGTAAAGAAAAATCAAATGGTCAATGATGTTACGATTAACAATCTCACAAAAAATGACTACCTTGTTAAAATTCATGATATAGACTACCTGGTATATAAAGTAAAAAGTACACTTCAAGTTGAAAATGTTGAAAATACAACTATTTTAGAGCTTTCCCTCGAAGACGAAATTCCTGAACGTGCAGCATCCTTTCTTGACACGTTATCAAAAGAATATATTGACTATACTTCTGAAGCGCAAATAAAAATCAACGAGAATACAATTGAAAATATTGATAAGCAGTTAAAGGAAATTACAACCATACTCGCATCAATTGAAGATGATCTGGAAAACTACAAATCAAATAAAGCGATCCTTGATCTTACGCGAGAACAGGAGGAATATTTTAAAAAATTATTGGATTATGATAAAGATAAGAGAGATGTAGAATTAAGGGTTCAATCGTTAGATGCACTTGAAAAATATATTGTTGAGGTTGCCGGAAAGCCAGATCAAAAGTTATTGCCACCTTCTTTTTATATTGAAAAAGATGATGAATATTTGCAAACGGCGTTGAATAAATTGTATTCCATGCAGATGTCCAGAAATGAGACATTGTTTGGTGCTACAGAATCAAATAAAAGCATTACGCAATTAGATCAAGGGATTGAGTTATTAAGGAAAAATATTTTGATCTATATTGACAATTCAAGAAAGGGGTTGCTGAGTAAGATAACAGCGATTGAATCCCAAATTGGTAATTACACAGATATCATCCGTAAAATCCCTAAAACTCAACGTGACCTATTAACGATACAACGAAAAGTAGATGTTAATGAACGAATGTATGAGTTTTTACTGGAAAAAAAATCCACAACAATCATCGCTCGTGCGGGTATCTTGCCTGAAACAAGAGTTATTGAAAAAGCACATTCAGCTGGTATTGTAAAGCCAAATAAAGCACAGATCAGAAATTATTTTCTAATTTCTGGATTAATTTTAGGCTTAATCATCACATTTATCCGAACGATTTTCTTCTCAAAAATTGAAAATATTTTCGAGTTAAAGCGATTAACAACTCTTCCTATTATGGGTGAAATTGTTCAGTCGCAAGATAAAAATGGAAGCTATTTGGCGGTTGATAAGGATCCAAATGCATTGGTAACACAAAGCTTTAGATCCATTCGTACAAATCTGGAATATATGGCCAGCAATGTGGTAGGCTCTAAAATGATTTTGGTGACATCGCTAAACCCGGGAGAAGGTAAAACATTTTGCTCGGTGAACCTGGCTGTTATGCTATCCAAAGCGGGGAAAAAAGTTTTATTGATTGAGCTAGATCTTCACAAACCCAAAGTACAAAAGGCGTTAAATATGTCTTCTGATATGGGAGTCAGCACAATTTTGATTGGCAAATCAAGTGTAGAATCAACTATAATGCCAACGGAGACCGAAAATTTATTTGTTATCCTCTCCGGTCCAACTCCCCCTAACCCTTCTGAAATCATATTGAGTGATTCACTGAAAGATATTTTTAATTATGGTAAGGAGCACTACGATTACATTGTGATTGATACAGCTCCTATCGGACTGATCACGGATGCATTAGTTATATCTAAATTTGTGGATGTAAGTTTATTTGTTTTGAATACGAAGTATGCTAAAAAACAATCGCTCGACATTGTTCACGAAATTGTTGAAAGTAATATGCTTAACAACTTTTGTTTAGTATTAAACGGCGTTAAATATAGGAGATCACGTTACGGATATGGATATGGCTACGGTTATGGATTCAGATATGGCTATGGCTATGGTTACGGCTATGGTTATGGAGAAGCTGGTGCAAAGAAAAAATAATTTAATTATGTAAAAGCTTAGCAGAAAATGCCCGATTATCCTAATTTATTGTATGAAGCAAGAAGAAGAACACTGGACGTTAATAATTAAACCAAATCAATCAATTTTTAGTTTTGATTATAAAGCGCTGTGGCGTTTTCGGGATCTTCTATTTTTATTCGTAAAGCGGGATATCATTTCTGTATATAAACAAACCATCCTGGGCCCTTTGTGGTTTCTTATACAACCATTACTCACAACCATCACTTATATACTTATTTTTTCGAATATTGCTAAAATCTCGACGGATGGTTTACCTCCAGTGTTATTTTATTTATCAGGTATTATTTTATGGAGCTACTATTCTGATTGCCTTCTGAAAACATCTGAAACATTTACTGCAAATGCATCTATATTTGGAAAAGTATATTTTCCAAGGCTTATTGTTCCGGTCTCCATTATTATTTCCAGCTTAACGCGTTTAGGCATTCAATTTTTGTTGTTTCTATGTTGTTATTTTTATTTTTATGTAAAGGGAGCTGATATACATATAAACTCAGCAGTTTGGTTGTTCCCCATTTTATTAGTGTTGATGGCGGGGCATGGTTTGGCATTGGGAATTATTATCTCATCGCTTACTACAAAATACAGAGATTTTAAATTCTTAGTTCAATTTGGGGTGCAACTTTTAATGTATGCTTCCCCAGTGGTATACCCATTATCATCTGTTGAACAAAACCGTTGGATACTACTTTTAAATCCCATGACCAGCATTATTGAAACCTTTAAGTATGGTTTTTTAGGTGTTGGCGTATTTCAAATCAGCTATTTGATAATAAATTTTTTAATGATGGTTATTATTTTAGCGATTGCATTACTCTTATTTAATAAAGTAGAAAAAAAATTTCTGGACACTGTTTAACGATTCCATTGCATCATTGTGGAACTTAACTTTATCTGCGATCTATACAGAAAATGGTTATAAAAGTTGAAAATTTGGGAAAGCAATATCACCTGGGACAGGTTGGAACGGGTTCGATGTCACATGACCTAAATCGTTTCTGGCACAAGGTCCGCGGGAAAGAAGACCCCTATTTAAAAGTTGGAGATGTAAATGATCGCACAGTTAAAGGGGGAGCAGGGATCGTATGGGCATTAAAAGATATAAACTTTAATGTAAACGAGGGTGAAGTACTAGGCATCATTGGTAAGAACGGCGCGGGCAAATCAACACTTCTAAAAATACTCTCGCAAATTACTTCACCAACTGTTGGTGAAATGAAAGTTAAAGGACGCATTGCAGCATTGTTAGAGGTAGGTACAGGATTTCATCCTGAGTTAACAGGGAAAGAGAATATTTTTCTGAATGGCGCCATACTGGGGATGACGAAAAAAGAGATTAAAAATAAGCTGGATGAAATAATTGATTTCAGTGGGGTTGAAAAATATTTGGATACGCCTGTAAAACGTTATTCTTCTGGAATGCTTGTGCGTTTAGGATTTGCCGTAGCGGCACACCTGGAACCTGAGATATTAATTGTTGATGAGGTGCTTGCTGTTGGTGATGCTGAGTTTCAAAAGAAATGTTTAGGTAAAATGCAGGATGTAGCAAAAAATTCCGGTAGAACAATCCTGTTTGTTAGTCATAATATTGGAGCGGTGAAAGAACTATGCACCCGAGCAATCTATTTGAAAAATGGAATGCTGGAACTAAGCGCAAATGTTGACGAAGCAATTAACCGCTATTATGATGATTTTAGGAAAAGCGCTGTACAATATATAAATACAAAGCCCAAATCGGAAGGATTTATAAAGACCTATTTTTGCGCGGATGATTTCAATAAACCGAAAGAAATTTTTAATTTTAAAGAAAATATCTTGGTTTACCTGGAATTAGGAGGTAAAATAGATCTTAAAAAGATATCTGTAGGAGCGGCAATAAAGGATAAATTCGGTAATAAAATTTTTACTACTACTACACTTTGCGATATTCAGAAAGATAAAATAGTTAGTTACCGCTTGGTTATTCCAAAAGAATTTTTGTTGTCAGGGCAGTATACCATTGATTTAGCATTGTTCATACCGCAAGGGGTGGTTTACGATTATGTAAATGATGGTGCCCAGTTTTCTGTTGTTGATATAGATTCGGAACTTGCTATTTATGGCTCAGCAGATATTGGTTCGGTATATACCAAATGTCTATGGGTTAATTTAAACTAATGCCAAGAAAAACGATAAAAAAAATAATCGGAAAATTTCGAAACCGTGTTTTTTCTGAAAAGCAAAAAAATCGCTTTGGAGAAAAAGTTCAGGTTGATTCTTCTGTTACCGTTGCGAGCACTGCTGTTGTTGAAATAAGATACGGAGGGGAAATTAGCATCGATGCTTATACAGAGCTCCTTGATGGCGTACTGGTACTTTCTTATGGTGGAAAAATAAAGATTGGGAAAAAATGCAGCATCAATGCATATACAATTGTTTATGGCCATGGAGGCGTCACCATTGGTGATGCGGTACTTATTGCTGGCCATTGTATGATTATTCCCAATAATCACAATTACAAAGATAAACACGTTGCTATCAGAGATCAAGGCTCTACCTCAAAAGGAATTGTAATTGAGAATGATGTTTGGATAGGACACGGCTGCTCCATTTTAGATGGGGTGACCATAGGGAAAGGGGCAGTTATTGCTGCGGGAAGTGTGGTTAATCGTTCAGTAGAACCCTATACAATTTATGCCGGTGTTCCGGCAAAGAAAATAAAAGACCGATAGTTTGAACTAGTAGAAGCAGAACACAATAATGCAGAAAAAAATTAAATTATTTGATTTTAAAGATTGGCCTTCATGGGGAGCAGATTATATTAGCACAAAGCTAAATTCAATGATTAGTGATGATTTTAAACGTAAACGAACCATATTCAATAAATTTTCTGAGCTTCATATTCCCCTAAAAAAAATAGCATCCAATGTTTATGATGCAATTTATGCCATTAACGGCAAGGGCATTGCTTTCAGAATGAGAATAAATAATAGCGATCCGGAGGTTTTTGATCAAATAATTCTGAAAAAAGAATATCTTCCACTTGTTGAACTAATTAAAGAAAAAAAAAAAGATCCCCTTGTTTTAGTTGATTTGGGAGCAAACACCGGGTACACGTCTATTTATTTATCCGCATTTTTTAAATTGAATAAAATAATCTTGGTTGAACCACAGGATGAAACTTTTGAAATTTTAAGACATAATGTGCAAAGTCAGCTATCTAAAACAAAATGCATATTAGAGCATAAAGGGGTTTGGAGTAAAACCACACGATTAAATGTTAACCCCTTGTTTAGGGACGGGAAAGCATGGTCTTACTCCCTCGTGGAAGATAACGCTAATGGAAAAATTGAAGTGATTGGAATAAAAGAATTAATTGATAAGAATGGTTTAGAAGAAATTGACATTTTAAAAATCGATATAGAAGGTGCTGAAGCCGATTTGTTTCAGTATACAGGGTTGATGTCATCTATTCTTACAAAAACAAGATTCATTGCTATTGAAATTCATGATGAGTTTGAATGTCGTGATAGGATCGAAAAAATACTGGAGCAAAGTCATTTTTCTTTCTTTAACGCCGGAGAATTAACGATAGGTTTCAATTTAAAAAAATACTAAATTACAGCCTGTAACGAATTTGTTTCGAGTTGTAATTTAGATATACTTTTTATGATTTCAATAATAATTCCTACTTATAATAGAAGTGCCTCCTTGGAAAGTACCCTGCAATTCCTTCTAAAAAGTAATTTAGAAAAAGAGAAATTTGAAATTTTAGTCGTAGATAATGGTTCCACAGACAATACAAAGGATGTAACCCTGAAAACATTATCACCCACTTCTTTTAAATTTAAATATCTATTTGAGCCTGAACCGGGATTGCTATCAGGTCGCCACAAAGGTGCACAGGAGGCTTCAGGAAACATTCTTACTTTTATTGATGATGATGTGGAGGTATCTTCTGGCTGGCTAAAGGGGATTTATGATGTATTTGCGCAGAATGAGAATATATCTTTTGTAACAGGTCCATGCCTTCCTAAATATGAAGTGTATCCTCCAGATTGGGTGAATTATTTTTGGGCAGAAACTCCTTATGGAGGAAAAGAATGCTCCTGGTTAAGTTTAATAGATCTTGGTAATAAGCCTGTAGAGATTCATCCAAATTGGGTGTGGGGTTTAAATTTTTCAATACGGAAAAGTGTATTTGACGAGCTGCAAGGTTTTAATCCCGACAACATTAAAAAAGAATTACAGCATTTTCAGGGCAATGGTGAAACCGGGCTTACATTAAAAGCAGAAGAGAAAGGCTTGAAAGCGCTTTATCATCCGGAGGTACTGTTGTATCATCAAGTGCCCAGAGAAAGGCTAAGTATAGCATATTTCAAAAAGCGAGCTTTTTATGCAGGTGTTTCCGTTTCATTTACTGATTTGCGTGAAGGAAAGCCCAAAGCTGCAGCAGAAACGGCACAGAATAATTCAGTTGCTTCCGAAAAAAATATTAAAAGTAAATTACGTCATTTGTATGGAGTTCTTTTTAATAAGCAAACAGCAAAGCCATTAAATACAGAAATACAGCAATTGCTTGCTGAAGTTAGAGCAGAAGGAAAAAAAGGATATGATTTTCATCAGCAAGCTTTTTATTCGAACGAAAAAGTGAAGAATTGGGTCTTGCAAAAGGATTTTATGAATTATAAATTACCTTTATAGGGATGCCAATACAGGTAAAGAAGTTTGATGCTAAATGTTAAGTTGTTAAATGAAAAAATTAGTTCAAAAAATAATCAGTAAGGTTCAGTTTCCTATTTCCTCTAAATTGGAGTATATGGAGGGGCACGTTGCTCAGCAAGGTCTTTTAACTAGCGGGTTTTCACGTGCCGCCGCTACCATGCAATGCAGAGTGATTGATGAGAGCAATCCAATTTCATGGGAATTTAGTGCCTTTAGCCAGAGCGGTGAAGATGGAATCACGGAGTATTTGATTTCTAAATTAAAGAATAGCAATCGATATTTTATTGAGATTGGTGCTGCCAATGGAATAGAAAACAATTCAGCTTGGCTGGCACATGCAAAAAAATTCAGTGGTTTGATGATCGATGGAAATTCATATGCCATTGAAATTGCTAAAAAATTTGCTACTCCGTTTATTGAAGCCGTACATTTATTTGTAAATGCTGACAATATCAATGAACTTAAAAGACTCGCTGTCTATAAGGATCCGGATTTTTTTTCGCTGGATCTTGATGGAAACGATTATTACATGATTAAGTTACTTTTGGAGTCGGGATTTAAGCCAAAGGTTTTAGCTGTCGAATACAACTCTGCTTACGGGCCCATTCAAAGCAAAACAATTCAATATGACGCAGGTTTTAATCTTGTTAAAGCACACCCAAGCTGTTTATATTATGGTGTTTCGATTACTGGTTGGAAAACGTTATTAGAAAAATATGGATACCATTTTATTACAGTCGATTCAAATGGAGTAAATGCTTTTTTTGTGGATGCTTCTCAATTTGAGAACTCTTTCATTAATGGTATAAAAGGACTTTCGTTTGTAGAAAATGCATATCAAATGCGTAAATTTAAACTCACTTGGGAACAACAGTTTGAAATTATAAAGAGTATGAACTTTTTTGAAATTCAATAAGATGATAGAAAACATTACGGACAACGGAGAATTGCTGGGAATAATCATTTACAACAGTTTTAATAAACCAGGCATTCATTTTTTTACACCAAATGATTTGTCACAACAGTTGGCTTATATGAAGCATCCTGCGGGTAAAATCATTGAGCCTCATGTACACAATCCTGTTCCGCGTGAAGTTCATTATACACAGGAAGTGTTATTTATTAAGCGGGGTAAAATACGCGTTGATTTTTATGATACTCAACAAAATTATTTGGAAAGCCGCACATTGGAAACGGGTGATGTAATTCTATTGGCTACCGGGGGGCATGGCTTTGAAATTTTAGAAGAAATTGAAATGATAGAAGTAAAACAAGGACCATACGCAGGCGAAGTTGATAAAACAAGATTTATTGGTAATAAAAAAATTAGTTCTGAAAAACAATGATAGCAACCAAACAAGAATTTATACCCGTAAATGAACCATTGTTAAATGGGAATGAAAAAAAATATTTGAACGAGTGTATTGATACGGGATGGATATCCTCTGAAGGACCGTTCATTAAGCAATTTGAAGAACGTATGGCTGCGGAGGTAGGGCGTAAGCATGCTATTGCTGTTGCGAATGGCTCTGTTGCCCTGGATGCCGCTATCATTGCACTTGACTTGAAACAAGGTGATGAGGTTATTTTACCAACATTTACAATTATCTCTTGTGCGGCATCTATTGTTAGGGCGGGCGCAATACCTGTAGTTGTTGATTGTACCAAGGATACTTGGAATATGGACATTGATCAGCTAGAATCAAAAATTACTTCCAAAACAAAAGCCATTATGGTGGTTCACATTTATGGACTACCGGTAGATATGGATCTTGTTATCACACTGGCAAAAAAACACGGGCTTAAAATAATTGAAGACGCTGCTGAGATGCATGGACAAACCTACAAAGGAAAACCTTGTGGGAGTTTTGGAGACATCAGCATTTTTAGTTTTTATCCCAATAAACATGTGACAACCGGTGAAGGAGGTATGATCCTTACCGATGATGATAAGGTTGCAGAAAAATGCCGCTCACTTCGTAACCTTTGCTTTGTCCCTGAAAAAAGATTTGTTCACCATGAACTGGGTTTTAATTTTAGAATGACAAACTTACAAGCAGCTCTGGGAGTAGCACAGTTGGAGCGTTTACAGGAGTTTGTTAAAATTAAACGCGAAATGGGAGCACACTACACCCAACTGTTTGCTTCCGAAAAAAATATACAACTGCCCTTAGCTGAAACACCCTATGCAAAAAATATTTATTGGGTATATGGAATTGTGCTGGGAGATGAACTTCCATTTGATGCCGTAGAAGCCATGAAAAGACTTGCACAAGCGAATATCGGAACACGTCCATTCTTTTGGCCTATGCATGAACAACCCGTTTTTCAAAAAATGGGTCTTTTTAAAAATAGTAATTATCCAAATGCGGAACGTATTGCCAGAAGAGGATTCTACATTCCAAGCGGTTTGGCTTTAACTGAAAAACAAAGGGAAGTAGTGGCTGCAGCGGTAAAAAAAGTAATTAATAGCTAATAACCACTATGAGCACATTTGAAGAATATTCCAATTACTATGATTTGTTGTATCAGGATAAAAATTACAACGAAGAAGTTGATTACGTAGATGGCCTGATTAAAAGAAATAAACCGAATGCAAAAACACTGCTGGACCTTGGCTGCGGAACGGGCAGGCACAACGCGTTGTTTGAAAAAAAGGGATACAAGACAACTGGTGTTGACATTTCTCATGAAATGATAAAAAAGGCAAAGTCTACTTATCCCTTGGATTTTATGCAGTCGGATATACGATCGTTACAGTTAGAAAAAAAATACGATGTGATTGTTTCCTTGTTCCATGTTATGAGTTATCAAACAACAAATGAAGATTTAACTGGTGTTTTTAATAGCGCGAAGAAACATTTGAATCCAAATGGGTTATTTGTATTTGATTGCTGGTATGGGCCTGCTATCTTAAATGATCAGCCGGTAACACGCATAAAACGTATGGAGGATGATAAAATAGATGTTACGCGTTTATCAGAATCCGTTTTACATGCAAACACAAATGTGGTGGATGTTACCTTTGAAGTTTTTATTAAAAATAAAATGACTTCAGATGTAAAGAAAATAAAAGAGCTGCACTCTATGCGCTATTTATTTTATCCCGAGATTTTGAAGTACGCAAAATTAGAAGGGTTTGAAGTTAAGGTGTTTGAAGAATGGCTAACTGGAAAAAAACCCGATCTGAATAGCCGGAATGTTGTTTTTGTATGTTCATTGGTTAATAACTAACTATATCCTGTGAAGAAAACAAAAATTGCCATATTTACTGCTACTGCAGATGTTTTTACAAATCCTACGCTTGTTTCTTTTTTAGAATTATTGCAGGAAAAAAATATTGATGTTCTCTTGTTTTCGTATGAGCAGGCTATTGCGGCACCATCCTATTTTAAAAACATCACCTATCATTTTTTACCTCCACTGAGACAAAATTTTGAAGGAATAAAAAACTCCATTTCATCTTTTAGAATTTATTTGAATGCCATTAAAATTCTAAAAAGCAATTCAGTTATTCACATGTTTGGTGTTGATTATTACGGATTTGTAGTAGCGGCAAGGCTTAAGCGTTTCATTTCAAAATCACAATTGAGTTATTTTTCTTTTGAGTTGTTGTTCTTGGATGAAATCACGGATCCGAAATATATAACCCTTAAGAAAAAGGAAAAGAACTATTTAAAGGCAATGGATAACCTGATTATTCAGGATGATGCTCGCCTTGATTTATTTTTAAATGAAAATAATTTAAAAAAACCTCATCATTTCAAGGTTTTCAAAATACCGGTGGCACCTAAGAAGATAGCTATGGAGCATATCGTAGGTGTTAATCTGCATGCATTAATGAATATTCCGGCGGAAAAAAAAATAATGGCTTATTCCGGTAGTATTGGAGATTGGGCGGGCACGGAGCAGTTACTGGATCTGTTAGAAAAGCATTGGAATGAAAAATTCTGGTTAGTAATTCACAGCAGGCTGCCCTTGCAAGTGAATGATATCTATCACATTCGCATTAAAAAACTGATTGCAGAAGGATATCCCATTTCCCTGCATGCCAATCCCTTTGATAATTACCTGGACTATGCAGCATTTCTGAAAAATGTAGATGTAGCGATTGTGCTTTATAAGTCAAAACCAGGAAGTATGTATTTTGGAAAAAATTTACAGGAGATTGGTTTGGCCTCGGGCAAGTTTTCAATGTACTTAATGATGGGTATTCCGGTGATTACTTCTAATCAGCAAAGTTATGTTCAGCTGTTGAAAAAATTTAATTTTGGAGGTGTTATTCTCCGAGACAATGAATTCCCGCAACTATTAGAACGTTGCATTGTGAACAAATCTTCGATGCATGAACGCGCACTACAACTTTACGATGCTGTTTTAGAACCCCAAAAACAGTTGCTTTCCTTAATTGATACGATCAATTGATCCAATAAACGTATTTTTTTCCATTCTTTCCGAGTTACATCATCACTACCTATTGATTTTACTAGCTATAAACAAAAGGCGCTGTATAGGGTGTTTTAAGCAAAAAAGGTTATTTTTGTTAAACTTTATATTTTATTTATACCTTACTATAATGATGAAAAAGATACGTTTCGCATTTATTGCATTTTTTCTTGTGATAATATCTTTGAATGGTTATTCCCAGAAATGGATGTGGGCCACCAAGATTGGTCTTGAAGGAGGAGGAAATGATTATGGTTTGGCAATCGCCAAGGATAAGCGAGGTAATGTAATGGTTACCGGTCGTGTAAAGGGGGCTTCAATTTTCGGAACCGGTACGCATGCTGTTACACTTCAAGGTTTTGGTGATCGTGATTCTTATATAGCCAAATATGATTCGTTGGGTAACTTGGTATGGGCTCGCAGATATGGTGGGTGGTCAAGTGACTATGGTTATGGCATTGCAACAGACGATAACTCCAATATTTATATTACCGGAAACATTGTTGGCCCAGCTTATTTTGATAAGGATACGCTAGACACAAACGGAGGTGATATCTATGTGGCAAAGGTAAGCCCATCAGGTGATTTGATTTGGGCAAAAAGCTGGGGTGGAAATGGTGACGATTATGCAAGCGCCATTGCAGTTGATAAGGAAGGAAATGCCTACATAACCGGTAATTATATAGAAAGTATAGTGTTTGGAACAGATACCTTGCTCGGCAAGGGTGGAAAGGATCTTTTTATAGCAAAGATAGATGCTAATGGTAACCCGGTTTGGTCAAGGAGTGTAGGGGACACTGGTATTGAAGATAGTAGAACCATAACCATCAATGAAACCGGAACATCCATATACGTTGCAGGTTCTTATCAAAAAACAGCTGTTTTCGGCTCTTTTGTTTTAACAAATTATGGAGGGGGGGATATTTTCATAGCGAAGTATGACATAAATGGACAGTGTTTATGGGCTACACACGCCGGTTCCAACCAAATGGAATTTGCAGATGCCGTAGATTTAGATAAGCTGGGTAACCTGTATGTTGTAGGAAATTATTACAACATATTAAATTTTGGTACACCTGCAAACCCTGTAACACTTCCTTACCCGTCAACCGGACAGGATATTTTTTTAGCAAAATATGATACACTTGGAAAAATAAAATGGGTGAAGCCTGTAGGGTATGGGAGAGGGTTAAACTTTGGAGATGGCTTGGACATTAACAAATTTAATAATCCGGTTATTTGCGGTTTCTTTGCAGACACCTGCTACTTTGGTGGACAACCACATAGCATAGAGGGAGATAGCCAGGATGGATTTGTAGCAGAGTACAATGATAATGGGGAGATCCTTTGGTTTAAATCTTACAAAGGAATTACAAAAAATGGAATTTTTGCTGGCGCACATGCTGTACTTACTGATAATACAGAGCATACCTATTTAACAGGAGGTTTTTTAGATGTCGTGTCATTTGACACGATTTCACTAACTGCCGCTGGTGTTAGCTCCGATGTACTTGTTGGAAAAATAAGTCCTTTCCTTAAAGCTCAAATCAATGCATCACTTAAAGAAATTTGTTTAGGTGAGGCAATTCAGTTTACAGATATCTCACGCGGTTTTCCTGTTTCCTGGCAATGGTATCTTCCGGGTGGAAACACCACATCACCTACCATCTATAACCCACTCGTTACTTATGATTCAGCAGGCATTTTTGATGTAGCTTTAGTTATAAATAATGGTGTTGAGCGTGATACTATAGTGCTGCCCGGTTACATTCATGTTAAAGATTGCACGGTGGATATCACAAAACAAGAAAATGATCAATTGACTGTTTCAATTGGGCCCTCTCCGTTCACTGATTTTACAGAGGTTACTGTGTCGGGGTTGAAATCGTCTGCTGAGTTCAAGCTTTTTGACATTATGGGGCAATGCGTAAGACAAGTGCAAATGGCTGATAAACAAAAAACAATTATTGAGAGAGAAAATTTATCTTCTGGTGTGTATTTGTATACTATTATTGAGAACAATTCTTCTGTAAAAGGCGGTAAAATCATAGTTCAATAATGTTGGTATTTGTTCAAAGTAATTATGCATATCCTGACATCCTTCGCCAAAGTTTAGGTGGAAAGGGAAAATGGGGAGATGTTCAATTTACATTTAATGATGTAACGAAATGCGATTACGTTGTTATACTCAACCATCCTATTAAAGATATCCATCTGGAATGCAGAAAGGGAGGAAACATCTTGCTGATACAGGAACCTCCTTATTCCAGGAATGATTATTTGAAATCATATTTTAGTTATTTTGATAAGATTGTTTGTGCGTATGATAAAAACAGTTCCAACAAAATAATAAATACACATGCTGCATTGCCATGGCACATTCATAAAAATTATGATGAGCTAAAAGAAATGCAATGGCCGCATTCTGAGAAAAAAAGAATGTTAAGTTGGGTCACCAGCAACAGTAATGTCAATCCCGGGCATGAACCCCGACTGGCATTTATGGATTTTCTAAGAAAATCGGACGTAGCAGTCGATTTATTTGGCAGAGGCATTCAACCCATTGAAAATAAATTTGATGGAATCTATCCATACAAATACACCTTGGCTATCGAAAATTACTCCGATGATAATTACTGGACAGAGAAGATAGCAGACGCATTTTTATCGTATACGATGCCCATTTACTATGGGTGCAAAAATATTGAAACATTTTTCCCAAAAGGTTCTTTTTTGAAAATTGATATTCATAAACCACAGGAAGCCATCGAAATTATCAAACAGGCCATTAAGGATAATGCCTGGGAGAAAAACAGAGAAGCTATACAGCAGGCACGGGAGCTGGTTTTAGATACGTATCAGTTTTTTCCTTTCGTGACCGATTTGATAAAAAAAATGAATTGCCCCCCTCAGTACGTTCATTCAAAAATACTGGCAGATCCTTATGTACCAAAAGGATTATTGGGGAAAATTAAAAAAATATTTAATTAAGGAATTATGATAGGGCTTAAATTATCACCTCATGTAAATATTATAAAAACGATTTTAATTCGATTCAAAAATGTAATTAACAATACGCCAAACAGGAACATTTTCGGCATTTTGATTTTTTACAAAATTAAAATTGAAACAGTGCCTAGTTCCACTATAATATTAAACAGCGGCAGGCTTGAAGTGGGGTCTTCCTGGGCAGATAATAATCCTTTTACAGGACTTGTGAAAATGAGGCAAAACTCAAAAATAATTGTGAATGGATCATTTAAAATTTTTGACAGATGTGTGCTCTTCATAAATGAGAATGCAACACTGATACTTGGCAATAATAGCTTTATTAATTCCAGCTCCAATATCCATTGTTTCAGCCAGATTGAAATTGGTAGTGATACAGTTATTTCAGAAGGAGTGACCATACGTGATTCAGATAATCACTCTATGAACTATGAAAATTTTAATAAAACAAAACCCATTAAAATTGGTGATCGTGTGTGGATCGGAATTAATGTTACCATTTTAAAAGGTGTTACTATAGGAGATGGAGCTGTTATCGCAGCCGGCGCTGTTGTAAATAAAGATATACCTGCGAATAGTTTGGCCGGCGGAGTACCAGCTAAAGTCTTAAAATCATCAGTAGAATGGACCCGATGATGAAACTGGATCATGCCTTGTTTATTTTTACACAGGAATATCCTTATGGAAAAGGGGAAACATTTATCGAGAACGAATTAATTGAATTGTCGCCTCAGTTTGATACGATTTATTTATTTCCATTAAAGAAAACATCCGTTGCCAGGCAAATCCCTATAGCTAATGCTAATGTTGTTACACTCTTTGAAAATGAGTGTAATAATAAGTGGGGCATGTTGTTGTCAAATTTTTTTGTATTCACAGGTATTCTTGTCAATGAATGGAAGGCTCTTGGTTTTTCCAAGTTCTCAAGTTCTTTTTCCTCCTTAAAAAGCATTTTGCTTTTAAATTTACACAGAGCAAAAGTTTTAAATCAATACATACAATCCGGGAATATTAAACAAGTAAGCTATTATTCCTTTTGGACAGATGATTGGGCAACAATATTGTCCATACTGACACTTAGAAAACAAATCGTCGGTTTTGTTAGTCGTGTACATGGATACGATTTGTATGAATATCGCTGGCCAAGTAAGCTCATTCCTTTTCGTAACTTCCAACTAAAGCAGGTGTCAAAAATAATCGCCGCATCAAAGGATGGACTCAATTATCTGAAAAAGCATTATCCCGTTTATGAGAATAAATTTTTCTTACAACATTTGAATGTGTTTGATAAAGGCCTAAATCCCTTTGATTCGAATGATTCCGAATTTACGATTGTTTCCTGTTCCAATATCATTTCATTAAAGCGGGTTCATTTGATCCCTGAACTTTTGAAGGAAAATGATCTTAAAATTCGATGGATACATTTTGGAGATGGTGATAAGGTACTGGAGCAACAATTAAAAGAAGATATAGCGAAATTGCCTACAAACATTTCAGTAGAATTAAGAGGATATATTTCCAATCCTGACCTGATTCGGTTTTATCAAACGAATAAGGTAAACTTGTTCATACATTTAAGCGAAACGGAAGGCGGCGTTCCATTGGTGTTGCAGGAAGTAGCCAGCTTTGGAATCCCGATGCTTGCAACTGATGTAGGAGGAATTCCAGAAATCGTTAACGAAGAGACAGGGATATTAATTCCTGCAAATTTTTCCAAAGCAGAAGCAGCAGAAAAGATAAAGACATTTGCATCTTCTCCTTTAAATACGCCCTCTTTCAGAGCAAATGTGAAATCGTATTGGGATCGCTTTTTTAATGCAAAAGAAAATAGTATTAAACTATACAACCTGTTAGTACAAAAATAAATTATGCGCATTCTACTGCTTACGCTTTATTATCCACCACTCAATACCATTGCTGCTTTAAGAATTAAGGCATTTGAAAAATATTTCAAAGCCGAAGGTCATCAGGTAGATATTATCACACGGTATTATGATGAGCAGCAGCAACAGGGTAAAAGCATGTTTTTAGGTAGCGAGTCTCCTGAAAATTTTAATGTGCCTTACATCAAACAGGATCATGTTATTTATACAAATTTCAAAGCTAGAAATGAAAAAAAAGATTTCTCTGAAAAACTACCACCTTTCATAAAAGGCATTTATAATTATTTGAATGTTGATATCTATCATTATTCCTGGTTAAGTTATGTATTGCTAGCATTTGATAAAGAGTTGAAACCGAATAAATATGATTTT